>JAIRXH010000169.1 GCA_031268385.1 Treponema sp.
AGGGCGGCGATGCCGGCTATGGTCGTGCCTCCGGGAGAAGCGACCGCGTCTTTGAGTTCCGCGGGATGTTTTCCCGTTTCCCGCACCATGGCCGCGGAGCCGAGCACCGTCTGAACGGCGTAACGGGTCGCCTTGTCCCTGGGAAGGCCGGCCCGGACGGCGCCGTCGGCAAGGGCCTCGATGAACATATACACAAAGGCAGGGCCGGAACCGGAAAGGCCGGTAACGGCGTCCATGTACCGTTCGTCTATGCGGTCCACTTCGCCGGCGGCCGAAAGCACCTTTTCAAGTTCGGCTATTTTTTCCGCGGGAACTTCAGGGGACGCCGCCATGGCTATCATCCCTTTGGAAATAAGGGAGGGGGTGTTGGGCATGATGCGCACCACCGGCACCGAGGCGACAGGCGCGTGATCGGCGGGAACGCCAAGGCCCGAGCCTCCCACGATGGCCTGGATCTTGCCGATGGACCAGCCGGCGGCCATGGACACAAGGACGGCGGGCTTGCCCGACGCGATGCGTTCCCGCACGGCGGGGGCTATTTCGGCAAGCACTCCCGGCAGCACCTGGGGCTTGACCGCGAGGAAGACAAAATCGCCTTCAAAGACCGCCTGGGTGTTGGTCTGGTAAACCGCCGCTCCCAGCGCCCTGGCCGCCTGTTTGGCCTTTGCCTTGTCGGAATCGGAGAAGCCTATGTGCTCCCCCCCAAGAAACGACGCCGCGCCTTTCATAAGGGCGCCGCCCATATTTCCGCTGCCTATGCAGACTACCGTTATTTTCATGGTATGATTCTTCCAAAGGGAACCGAAAAAATCAAGGGCGGAAAGCGGATACGCGGGGGGGCGAAAGGCGAAGTGAAGCTTCGCCTTTCGCCCCTTTCGCCTTTACCGGGCCTCTTTTCGGACCCTCGCCAATCGGGGATTGCGGCGCCGGTTGCAAGGTTGAAAAAAGCAAAAAAGCTCTTGCGCAAACTGTCCGTAATGGTTATACTGCTTCTATGACTTTGACGGCAGCAGACTTCAAACCAGCCCTCAGTCCACCGTCCATGCACCAGCTGTCCGGCGCAGCCCTCAGTCCATGCGCCCCATGGAGTTTTGCGAAGCAAAACTCCCCAGCTGTCCGGCGCAGCCGGACAGCCCGGCTCACGGCTCACGGCTCACGGCTCACGATTATACTCTCTATAAAAGCACGCATGTCAAGTACCTGATTCCCCACTTTCCTTTTTTTGACAAAAACAAATTTCAGGACACACTCGAGGCTTTCCCATCGCAAACAAAGTTTGCGCACCAACCGGGTTTTGGGAAATGCTCACTCATTTCCTCATCGGGAACCGATCCGCGCGGCGCGCCGTTTTCAGGCAAAAAAACGCGCCCAAGCGGACAGCGGGAAAACTGTCGTTTCGTACAAAAAATCTTCGTACAGAAAATCATTGTAAATCATAAATGAATTATATAAAGGAGCTGAAAAATGAAAGAGACAAAAAAATGCCGCGCCTGGCTGCTGCCTGTGGCGGTCCTTGTTATCGCAGGCTGCGGCGGCGGCGGGGGAGGAGGCATTCCCATGACTCTCCCTGGGGCCGTTCCGCCGGCTTCCACTCCTATACCTCCGGGACCGGGAACACCGGAAATTCCGCCCCCGCCCACGGAAGAAGTTTCCCTTGAACTGTGGACAAAAGGCGCGGCGGAACTCGACAGCGCGTATGTTCAAGTAATGGAAGTGGACAGCCTGATTGCCGCCTACGGCTGGCTCCTTTCGGGCAACATTCAAAGCAACACCGCCTACAAGGTGGTTCTTCACGAAGACATGACCATGCCCTACAACCTTTCGGTGGGGAGCATTCTCCATACCAACATCATCGTTACCCTGGAAGGAGACGGGTCGGTGCGGACAATAAAGGCGGGCGGCCAGTACTGTCTTGAGATCCTGGACGGCATAACGATAGTGCTTGGCAACAACATGACCCTTCGGGGAAGAAACATGACGGACGACGGGGGGAACAACAGGTACCCCCTTGTCTACGTTAACGGCGGGGATCTTGTCATGAAAGACGGATCGGAAATTTCGGGCAACATCCACGCGGAAGGTGTGGACATTGCCGCGGGCGGCGCGGTGTGGATACACGACGGCGGTTTCGCGATGGAAGGGGGAACTATCAAAGACAACGCCGTCCAGTCGCCCGCCGGCGCTTACGGCGGCGGGGTGTTTCTTGAAGCCGGGGGAAGTTTTACCATGAGCGGCTCGGCAAAAGTTGACGCCAATAATGAAGTGTGCCTGATGGACGGGGCGGAGCTTGACATAGCCGCCGCCCTTACCGGGACAAATCCCGTCGCGACACTGCGGCCCTACTTCTATATAGACGGAGAAGCCGCCCTTACCGGCAGCCTTGTTTCGACACAGTACAACAAATTCGCCGTTGTTCCCGACGGCGCCATTCCCTGGTCCGTAACGGCGGCGGGAAAATTTTCCGCCCCCAGTTACACGATAAGCGGAACAGTTACCACCACTCCGACAGCGTCCGATTTAACGCAGATAACGGTACAGCTTGCGCGGGACGGCCAAAACTCGGGGGCAAGCGTGCAGGCCAACGCAACCGGGTTCTACCAGATCCAGACAAAGGCGGGAAGCGGCTACACCGTCAAGGCCTCCCTTTCGGGCTACATGTCTTCCGAATCGGCCGAATTTCCGGTAACGGGGAATACCACCCAAAACCTGATTCTAACGACCGCCGGGGTAACGACGATTTACGAAGGGGCGGTGGTAAAACATGCAGGCACCTTTGCAGACTGTTTCGCCTGGCTTGACGCGAACGTCACGTCGAATACCGCGTACACCATAGACGTAGGCTCAAACGAAACGATTACCCAAAAAACCCTCAACTGGCCTTCCCGTACAGGGGTAAGCGTTACCCTTAGCGCGGGAACCCCGGTTGAACTGAGCCTCTCCACCGCCGACCTCAAGATGTTTTCAATAAAAGGCGGCGTAACCTTTATTCTGGATTCGGGCATTACCCTGAAGGGACACTCCACCGACCACGGATCAGTGGCCACCTGGCTGGTCTGCGCAGAAGAAAGTACATTCATTATGAACACGGGATCGATGCTCAAAGATCATAAGGGAATTGGGGCGGCTATAATTGGGGGAAATTTTACCATGAACGCCGGGGCCAAAATCACCGGTATGCAGAAGAAGACCAACGGAGTTAGCGGGGGTGTACAGATAAGCAGGTCAAACAACGGCCACGGCCCGCTGGCTACCTTTACCATGGAGGGGGGCGAAATATCAAACAACTTTAGTGATATTGGAGGCGGCGGAGTAACTATAATGGGGACCTCAACCTTTATCATGAAGGGAGGAACCATCTCTAATAATACAGCAAGTTCCTGGGGTGGCGGGGTCTGGGTAAACGGCGGTACCTTCCTGCTGCAGAACGGAACCATCTCCAACAATACCGTCGATACTGGTCGGTTCGCCAGTGGAGACTGTCTAGGCGGTGGGGTTTGTTATACAGGTTATGGCGAAGTTCCTGGTTCCTTTACCATGGAGGGCGGAACCATATCGGGCAATACCCTTAACATCCACTCTGACAAGATTGGCCCCTTCACAGAGGAAGGAGCAGGAGTGGCTGTGAACCTAACCAATGTCGACGTTAGTGTTTCCTATTCCTTTACAAAAACAGGCGGAACCATCTACGGCAGCGGCGCGGGGGCAAACAGTAACACGGTAAAAAGGGATGGCGTCGTCGTAACCAGCAATAGCAATGCGGTATGGGGGGGAATGTATACTATTTCTGGTGTCTACCTCGTCATCACTACTACCAAACACAGGGAAACAACCGCCGGATCGGGGGTAAATTTATCATTGAACGGCGACGGCACGGCAACCGGCAGTTGGGATTATTAAAAAAAGGGTGCCTGGCACCGCCGCGCGGGGGGAACACCCCCTGTAACAAGGGGGAGCCCCCCGCCTCCGGCAAACCCCGCCCGGCACGAAGCATACGCGCCCTGCCGCAAAACTCCCCAGCGAAAGGCGAAGCACAGCTTCGCCTTTCGCCCCTGACAGGACCCCTGATATATCCCCATGGTGTTCTTTCATTTTTACCGGGTAAATCTGGAATTGCCGCGCGATACGGGAGTTATCCCGCCGTAAAGACCGTTCCCCGCTGCGTTCCTTCCGCGAGCCCCTGGAGGGGGCGCTTTCTTCCGCCGTGGGCCAGTATCATGGGAATGCCGTAGGCGGCGGCGCGGCCGGCGGCTTCCAGTTTGGTAACGATGCCGCCCGTACCAAAATCGCCGGCGCCGCCTTCCTCGACGCTTTGCCGCGCCAGGGCAAGATCGCGGACCACTTCCACCAGTTCCGCGTCGGGATGCTCCCTGGGGTTCCTGTCGTAAAGGCCGTCTATGTCGCTGAACAGGATAAGCAGATCGGCGCTCCAGAGTATGGCCGACTGCGCGGCAAGGTTGTCGTTGTCGCCTATTTTTATTTCTTCCACGCTGACCGTGTCGTTCTCGTTGATGATGGGAACTATCCCTTCGTCCACCAGGGTAAAGAGGGTGTTCCGCATGTTGAGGGTTCTGTTGTTGTCGCCGAAGTCGTCGCGGGTAAGGAGGATCTGGGCTATGCGTATGCCGAAAGGCTCAAAGGCGCGGCGCCAGGCCCCCATCAGCTCAACCTGCCCCACGGCGCACAGGGCCTGCCGGTAGTGCAGATCGCGTTTGCGGGCCCACTTGTCCATGGTCGAAAGGCCGGCTATCTGCGCGCCGGAAGAAACGATCACTATCTGTTTTCCTTCTTCGATGAGCGCCGAAACCTGGCAGGCAAATTCGTCCAGAAAGGCCCCGTTGATCTTCCCCGTTTCGCCGGCAAGGGTAGTGGACCCAATCTTGATGACGATCTTCCGGGCGTTTTGTATGAGTTCCCGCGTCATGTTTTCCGTATTTGTCCGGCGCCTGACACAAGGTACTTTACCGTGGTCAACGCCTCGGCGCCCATGGGGCCGCGTGCGTGGAATTTCTGCGTGCTGATCCCAAGTTCGGCGCCGAATCCGAATTCCTGGCCGTCGGTAAAACGGGTGGACGCGTTGACATACACGCAGGCCGCGTCCACGAGGCTCCGGAAGCGTTCGGCGGCTTTCATGTCGTTAGTAAGAATGGCCTCGGAATGTTTCGTTCCGTAGGTGTTGATATGGGCTATGGCCTGGTCGACGGAGGCGACGGTCTTTACCGCGAGAATGTAATCGAGGTATTCGGTCTCCCAGTCTTCAGGCGCGGCGTCCTTTAGCACAAGGCCGTCCGGAAGCGGGCTGCCGCAGGCGGCCTTTGCCTCCCTGTCGCAGCGGAGTTCCGCCCTGCCGGCAAAACGCGCGGCCAGGCGGGGCATGAGGGATGAAAGGGCCCCCCTCTCTACCAGGAGCGTCTCGACGGCGTTGCACGCGCCGGGCTTCTGGAGTTTGGCGTTCTCGATGATCCCCGCCGCGTTTTCCATATCGGCGCTTTCCTCGACATAGATGTGACAGTTTCCCTCGCCCGTCTCTATGACCGGAACGCGGGCGCCGTTTACCACGCGGCGTATCAAGTCCCTTCCGCCCCGGGGAAGCACCACGTCGATAAAGCCCCGCGCGGCAAGGATCTCGTCTACTTCATCATGGCTTCCCGAATCCGCCAGCTCCAGGGCGCCGCTTACCCCGCCGCCGTCCTCAAGCCCCTTCTTGACGGCCCGTACAATGGCGCGGTTCGATTCCAGCGCCGAGGAAGATCCCCGGAGCAGTATGGCGCAGCCTGCCTTGTAGGCAAGGCAAAAGGCGTCGGCGGTTACATTGGGCCTCGATTCGTAGATGATCGCCGCGACCCCCAGCGGAACCGTCACCTGTTCTATAAAAAGGCCGCCCGGCGTCTTCCACCCTGCGCGTACCAGACCTACCGGGTCGGCCTGCCGCGCGACCTTTTCAACGCCGTCAACAATGCCGTCTATACGCCCGCCGTCAAGGAGGAGCCGGTCCACAAGGGCGTCCTTCATGCCGGCTGCGCGGGCTTTCTCTACATCGCGGCCGTTGGCGGCAAGAATGTCCGGCCGGCGGGCGTCAATGGAAAGGGCCGCGGCCCTGAGCGCCCTGTCTTTCGACTCGCGGTTCTGGGGGGCAAGAACGGCCTGGGCCTTCTTGAGTGAAACGAATATGTCCCGCAGAGAATCCATGCGCACGCTCCCCCCAGAACCATACCACGCGGCGGGACGGCTGTAAATGATGTTCCGGTGCCTGGCACCGCTCCGGGAGGGCCGGGAGAAGCTCCGGGACGGGGCTTCCGGTGCCTGGCACCGCTCCGGGGATAGGAAAAAGCCCGTTTTAGCGTTACAGTACTCTCATTGTGGAACAAAACGTCATTCTTGTATCCCTTTTCTTTAACCGCGATTTTCCCGGCCTGGCTGAACGTGTCCGGGCCGCCGCGGAGGGCCGGGAGGTCGTCATTACCGGCGACAGGGCCGTAATGGAAACGCTCCTTCCCCGTGTGGAGATCTGCATGGGGGACGTTCCCTTCGATCTCTATTTCCGCATGCCAAGGCTGAAGTGGGTACAGCTCTGGTCGGCCGGCGCCGACAGGCTCAGGAACTACCCCGGCCTTGCCGGCCTTCCGGTCATTATTACCAGTACGTCGGGCATACACGGCCGGCAGATCACCGAGCACCTGTTCGGCCTGCTCCTGGCCTGGAGCCGCCGTCTTCCGGCTGCTTTCCAGGCGCAAAGGGAACACCGGTGGCTCAAGTTTGAGGACGACGACATATCGGTGCTTGCCGGAAAGACCATGCTGATTCTGGGGTACGGCGCCATAGGGGCTGTGGCCGCCGGAACGGCGCTGGGTTTCGGCATGAAGGTTATCGGCTTGAGGCGTAACCCCGAAAAGGGAGGGGCCCTTCCGGGCGTGCGTCTTGAAAGCGCCGGCGCCCTCTGCGAATTGCTGCCGCTGGCCGATTATGTTGTCAATATCCTTCCTGCCACGAAGGACACCGCCGGCCTTTTCGGCGTGGCCGAATTCGGCCTCATGAAAAAAACCGCCCTGTACATCAATGTCGGCCGGGGAATCACCACCAATGAGGCGTCTCTTGTCGAGGCCCTTGGAACAGGGCGCATCGCCGGGGCGCTTCTGGATGTCACCGAAACGGAACCGCTCCGGGAAGATTCGCCCCTGTGGGATCTTCCCAATGTGCTTTTGACCGGCCACTATGGGGGCATGCATCCCGAATACGCCCGCATGGCGCTGGATGTGGCGCTTGACAACCTCGGACGCTACCTGCGGGGTGAACCTCTTAAAAATCTGGTGGATAAAGAAGCCGGATACTGACCGGCGTTACCCCGGACCCGTCTTTCCCGGGGATTTTCCTTCGGGACTTGGGGATTTTCCTTTGGGACTCAAGAACTTT
>JAIRXH010000097.1 GCA_031268385.1 Treponema sp.
GGCTCAAGCCGAAGCTGTGCTTCGGCTTCGCCCCTTCACCATGTACGTTACGGGGTGAAAGGACACCCGGTAATTTCCCGGTGGGGTGGCAGGGGGAAAAGCGTCCTCCACGCGCCCCTGGAGTTTTCGCTCCGCGAAAACTCCCCAGGCGAAGCCGAAGCAGAGCTTCGGCTTCGCCCTTTCACCCAGGCGGATGTTTCACGTGAAACATTCTGCCGCCGCGCGGGCGTGCACAAGCGGCTTGTATGTGATATACTCTGAATAGATCGTTTTCTGGGGGCGAAAAATGAAAATCCTGCACATATCCCTTTCAAAATACGAAACGCCCGAAGCCGGATACATGGCGCGGAAAGCGGCGGATCGCAGGGCGGTTATGGAATTTCATATTAACCGGGATGTGCGGGATGAATATAACCTGGAAAAATCGCTTTTTTCGTTGACCGGCAATGTGATTCTGGCGGATATACGGCAAGTCAGGGAATTGACGGCGCGGTTTAACGCGAAGGCGCCGCCCGGCCAGCCTGAAAAGTTTATCAAGGCAAGCGAGCTTTTCGCCATGGGGCTTATCGACGAGATCCTTCACTACATGGCGGCCTTGTACCGGGAACAGGTTCAGCCCGACGCGTTTGACACGGCTCTTGCCCGGCTTGAAAACAAATTCGGGGGCCGCCGTGTTGACGATTTGCAGCGTGTCTTTACCGGCGAATTTCCCCCGCAGCGGGTATACGCCGGAAATTGTACGGCGGACGAATTTCTTGCCGCCAGTGAAGACGGCGAAAGCTGCCGGGCCCTTTCCCTGGAAGAAACCTGCCTTCTTTCCCTGGCAAATCTTAACCCGGCCTTCAGGCCTTTCAGCTTTCTTTTTGATGACGGCGAACTTGCCGGCGAGACCGTCTATACGGCGGCCATCGAAGAACTGAAAACCCATTTCAGGGAACTGCCGCCTTTTGGTCCTGACGGCCAAAACCTCTGGGACCTGCTGCGGGCCCCGGCCCTGGCGTCCCCGGATTCCCTCGCGGGTCAGCTTGAGTATATGCGCCGGCATTGGGGGCTTTTGATAGGCAAATTCATCACCCGCATACTCGCGGGCCTTGATGTAATACGGGAAGAAAGCAAACCCTTCTTCGGAGGGCCCGGACCCACGGAGATTATTACCTACAACGGCCTTGACGAATACGAACGTTTCAGCCCCGATCAGGACTGGATGCCCCGGACGGTGCTCATTGCCAAGAGTACGCTGGTGTGGCTCTACCAGCTTTCCCAGGCCTACGAACGCGAAATTACCCGGCTTGACGAGATTCCCGATGAAGAACTTGACAGTCTGGCCCGCCGGGGTTTTACCGGCCTTTGGCTTATTGGCCTGTGGGAACGGAGCGGCGCCAGCAAGACCATCAAACAGTGGACCGGCAACCCGGAGGCGGCGGCTTCCGCGTACAGTCTCTACGACTACGACATAGCCGGGGAGCTGGGCGGATGGGGAAGTCTCCTTAACCTCCGCGAGCGGTGTTTCCGCAGGGGTATACGTCTTGGATCGGATATGGTTCCCAATCATACGGGCATAGATTCCCGGTGGATAGCCGAATACCCTGACCGTTTTCTTCAACTCCGTTATCCCCCGTTCCCAACCTATACCTTTAACGGGGGGAATTTGTCCAACCGGGACGGATTGGGCGTTTATATTGAGGATCACTATTACAACCGGACCGACGCCGCGGTAACATTCAAACGGGTGGACTTCCGCACCGGCGATGTCCGCTACATTTACCACGGCAACGACGGCACGTCTATGCCCTGGAACGATACCGCGCAGATCGACTTCCTCAATCCCGAAGCGCGGGAAGCGGTGATACGTACCATAGTGGGGGTCTGCAAACAGTTTTCCATTGTCCGCTTCGACGCCGCCATGACCCTTGCCAAGCGCCACATACAGCGGCTGTGGTACCCGGAACCGGGCAGGGGCGGGGACATAGCGAGCCGTTCGGAACACGCCCTTTCCGGCGAAGAATTTAACCGCCTCATTCCCAATGAATTCTGGCGTGAAGTAGTTGACCGCTGCGCCTCGGAAGCGCCCAACACTCTGCTTCTGGCCGAGGCGTTCTGGATGATGGAAGGCTACTTTGT
Organism: Treponema sp.; assembly: GCA_031268385.1. Lineage (GTDB taxonomy): Bacteria > Spirochaetota > Spirochaetia > Treponematales > Breznakiellaceae > JAIROE01. The sequence continues at coordinate 2,122 of JAIRXH010000097.1, forward strand.
CCGTACCCTGGGCATGCACCGGGTCTACAATTCGGCCTTTATGAACATGCTGAAAAATGAAGAAAACGCCAAATACCGGGCCACGATCAAAAACACCCTGGAATTTGACCCTGAAATACTCAAGCGTTTTGTCAACTTCATGAATAATCCCGATGAGGAAACCGCCGTAGCCCAGTTCGGAAAAGGGGACAAATACTTCGGAATCTGTACGCTCCTTGTCACCATGCCGGGGCTCCCCATGTTCGGCCACGGCCAGATTGAGGGATTTGAGGAAAAATACGGCATGGAATACCGCCGTTCCTACCGGAATGAAAAGCCCGATTCCACTCTGGTGGAACGTCATGAGCGGGAGATCTTTCCCCTTATGAAGAAGCGCTACATCTTTTCGGACAGTTCCGCTTTCAGACTCTACGATCTTTTTACCCCAAACGGAACGATTAATGAAAATGTCTTTGCCTATTCCAACCGCGGCGCGGACGAACGTGCGCTGATACTGTACAACAATTCCTTTTTTGAAACCTCCGGCTGGATACACCGCAGCACGCCGCCCATACCGCAGGAAGACGGAACCGTCCGCTGTGACACCCTGGGCGAGGCCCTTTCCCTTCACAAAGACAGCCGGTACTTTACCCTGCTGCGGGAACAGCGTTCCGGGCTTTGGTACATCAGATCTTCCAAAGAAATTGCCGAGCACGGCCTCTTTGCGGCCCTCAGGGGCTACGAGGCGCAGGTGTTCGTGGATATTCATGAAACGGAAGACCCGCCGGGGCAGCTTCCGGGCCGATGGGCGCGCCTGAATCATGAACTTGACGGCAGGGGAACCGCCGATCCCGACGCGGCCATCAAGGATATTTTTCTGGGCGAACTGTACTACCGCTTCGGCGAACTTTTGAATCCGGAAAAGATCGACGCGCTGCACGGGTTCTTTGTCCCGGCCGCGCCGTCATCCGGGACTGAATCGGGAAAAGCCGCCGAAACCGCTTTGCGGGCCGAATATATCGCGTCGTTCACCGAACCGGTTTCAATGTTTGCCGGAGCCGCGGCCTTTTTCAGGGACGGCGCCGGCGGCCAGTACGATCCCTGGCGTGTACCCGAAACACAGGCTGAAGCTCCTGAAAGGCCCGCGAAAACGGACGCGCAATCCCGGGAGGAAGGCGGGACCGTGAAATCCCCCGCGGCTCCCGTTTCCGCGGATTCCGCGGAAATTGTGAACATGTTCGGGGCGTTTCTTGAACGGCTGATTGGGATAGCCGACTATGGCGCTTCTTCGGGGGCGCCGTACCTTGGGGAACTTGCTGCCGCGATACGCGAAAGGCGAGAGCTTGCCGTTTTCGCCCTGGCATACGGGGCGCTGTCGCTGCTTCGGCCCGTTACAGGAAAAGAGGCCTGCGGCGCCTGGGCGCGGTCCCTTTCCGATCACTGGCAGATGGACCGGAAACTCCGGGAAATCTTTGCGAGCCAGGGAATAAACGGAGACCAGGCGCGGCAGATCACGGACATCATGAACGCGGTCCTCCGCCGTACCGCGCCCCGGCGGACGCTGCTTCCCCTCAAAAAAGAAAAGGGCGGCCCCTGGGATTCCGCCGGAGCCGGGCCCCTGGCGCTGGCCGTCCTTATCGACAATTACGACGCGGAAGATTTCAGGCGGCTTCTGGGGGTAAACCGTTTCGAGGACATTACCTGGTACAACAAGGAAAATTTTGAAAAGACCCTCTTCTATGCGTCATTCTTCCTTCTTCTGGAAGACGACGCCGCGTTCGGCGGAAAAGCCGCTTCACTGGTTCAAAGGGCCGCCTTTATTGCCCGTGTACAAAAACTCATGATCCGGGCCGAGGAAGTTTCCGGTTACAAATTCGACGGCCTGCTTGCCGCGCTTTCACCGGATGACGACACGTCTTCGAAAAAAACCGCGAAAAAGGGAACAGCAAAGAAATGAAAGGACGGAACATGTGGTTTTTCGGCCTGTGGCTCATGGCCGCCTCGCCGGTGTCAGGCGGACCGGGACGTCAGCCGGGGCGTAAACCCGCGTACCTGGAAATCAACCTCAACAACCGGACAGTACGAAACCGCCTGCGCGCCGCGAGAAATCATTCGATCATCGAGACATTCGCCGTTATCGAACAGGCTGGAAAGGACAGGCGCATTCAGGGGCTTCTGGTAAACGCCGCCGGTTTTTCGGCGGACCGGGCATACATGTGGGAACTCAGGACCGCCCTTGAAAATTTCAGGCAGACGGGAAAGAAAATCTGCGTCTTCATCAGCGCCGCCGATCTGGATCTTTACTGCCTTGCTTCGGCGGCGGACAAAATAGTTATGGATGAACAGGGTGTCCTCCAGCTTTTTGGCTATGTCTGGGGGCGCGGCTTTGTAAAAGAGACTCTGGACAAATTTGGCGTAGGGGTACGGGAACTCCGTTATTTCGAGTATAAATCCGCCATGGAAAGTTTCACCAGAAACAGCATATCGGAGGCGGACAGAAAGCAGTACGGTGAGTATCTGGATGATGTGTTCGGCCTTACCAGAGATGCCATTGTAAAGGCCCGTTTTCAAAACGCCGGGGAATTTGACGCCATTCTTGACAGGGAATATCTCTTTTCGGCGCGGAGCGCTCTGGAACGCGGCCTTGTGGATATGACGGGCAGAAGGGAAGCGGTAAGCCTGGCGGTAAATGAACTGGCGGGAGCGGAAGTACAAACATGGTTCCGGTACGGAAACCCCGGAACAAGCCTTATAACCGGCAAGGCGTCTGAATACCGTACAAGAAAGGGCGGCATTTTTTCCGGGGCGGTCAAGATTGCCGTAGTTTACGCTTCGGGCCAGACCGATCTTGAACGGGGCATGGCCGCGGGGAACCTTGAACAGACCATACGTGAAATATCCGAAAAGAAATCCGTCAAGGCCATGGTGGTGCGCATCAATTCGCCGGGGGGAAGCGCCGAAGCGGCCGATTATATCGCGGAAGCCATACGTTCCGCGCGGGAGCGCATGCCTGTAGTCGTTTCCATGGGACCGGTGGCCGCTTCGGGTGGTTACTGGGCGGCCATGTACGCGGATCACATCACCGCCTCGCCCTACACGCTGACCGGCTCCATAGGGGTAATAGGAAGCTGGTTTTTCGACAAGGGCCTTAACGAAAAAATCGGCCTCTCTCTGGATGTCCTCAAGCGGGGAGAACACGCGGATCTTCTTTCCGGCTTTATTCTTCCCCGGCGGGATCTTGATGAAGAAGAAGCCGAACGCTTTCGCGTCTATATCCTCGATCTGTACCATGACTTTGTAAACAGGGTGGCGGCCGGAAGAAAGATGGACGCGGCGCGGGTTGAAGCCCTCGCGCAGGGCCGTGTCTATTCGGGACTGGGGGCCGTTAACGCCGGACTGGTAGACAGCATAGGCGGAATAATGGACGCCGTCCGTACCGCCCGGAATCTCGCGGAAATAGCCCCCGCACGGCCCGTCATTTTCGACGAATATCCCAGACCCAAATTGATCGATAACATACTCGTGCGTCTTGCCGCGTCGTGGAACATTCAGAATTCAGGCGTATTTCCCGGAGCGGACACGCTCGACGCGCTGGAAGATCTGCGGTACCGGATATCCGCCAACGGCCGGGCCATGCCCATTCTTCCGCTGTATCTGGAATGAAACCATGGAACGCGTCCTTGATATGCTGCTGTCGGGCGGCTATTCCGCCGTTCTCAGGAGTTTCAGCGCCATAGACAGGTACCTCGGACAGGATGATTTGCCTTTTGTCTCCGTCGAAACCAGTGCGGGCCTTTCGGATCTTGCCCGGCTTTTTGAGGATCTCCGTTTTCCCGGCGCGGCCCTGGCGGACGGCGCGGTGTTTCGGGACGGACGCACCTATTTGTTCCGCTGTGTCGATCCCGATGAACCCGCGGAAAACGCCGGGGGGCCCGCCTTCGCCCTGCTTGCCTTCGGCCAGGACGCGGGGACGGAACATTTTCTGGATCCTTCCGGCGTTTACCGGCTGCTGAGAAAAATCGGCTCCGGGCATGCGGATGAAATTTTCCGCGCCGCCGGCGCGCCAAACCGCAAAGGGTACTGCCGAAGCTGTATGGAAGCCGCTCTTGTTCTTGCCCGCTATTGTCATGAAGATGAAACGCGGCCCGGCGTCTTTGAGGAAATCATTTCATCTGTGCAAAATCCCGTTTCAACAGAATCCCCGCCGGGAACAGCGGAACAGCGTTTTCTTTTATCGGGGCTTCTGGTTTCACCGTCCCCGGCTCTGGGTCTCGAGCTGCTCAAAAAAACCGGTTTCCTTGCGGAATTCTGGCCGGAACTTGCCATTCTGGACAATGTGGATCACTCAAAGGAATTTCATCCTGAAGGAAATGTCTGGAAACACACCCTTGAAACTTTCAGATACCGGAAACCGTCCGCCGGCCGGGGTTACGACCTCCGCCTTTCATTGGGGCTTCTTCTTCACGACGCGGGCAAGCCCCTTTCGGAACCTTCGGGGAACCGCCGTTTTGATGGCCACGCGGAACTTGGGGCGCGGGAGGCGCGCCGTTTTCTTGAACGGCTCGGTTTTGAGGAAGAGCTCATTGAAGAAGTCCGGTATCTGGTAAAAAACCACATGCTTCCCGCCGCCCTGCCCCGTCTTCCCCTCGCAAAAACCGGCGGGATCATGTCGTCTCCCCTGTTTCCTTCCCTCATGGAGCTTTACCGCTGCGATGAATCTTCCTCGTTCAAGGGTCTTGACGGGTATTATGAAAGCAGCGCCGCGTATCAATCGTATTTGAGGTACAGGCGGAATCCGTACAGATCGGCGGACGGAAAGAAAATACGTTCCCTGACGCGATGAAAGCGCAGTCCATGACCGGCGGACGGCCCTTCGGCCTGCTTGTCCGCTTTGCCGTTCCCCTTATGCTCGGGGATGTAATTCAGCAAATGTATGTCATTGCCGACAGCATGGTTGTGGGCAGGCTGATAGGGGTAAACGCGTTTGCCGCGGTGAGCGCGTCGGGCGCCCTTTACTGGCTGATACAGGCCGTTATTTTCGGATTTTCCCAGGGCTTCGGTACTCTGATGGCGCAGCGTTTTGGAGCCGGAAATTATCCGGGCCTGCGGCATTCGTGCGCCCTGTCTCTGCGGCTGACGCTTGTCATTGGCCTTGTCCTTACGGGGCTGTACCTTGTTCTGGCCAAACCGTTGCTGACGGTTATGAACACGCCGCCTGAAATCCTGGAGGACGCGGCTCTTTATCTGGGCATTCTGTCCGGGGGCATAACCGCCGTCTTCATAAACAGCGTCATTTTTTCGGCGTTCCGGGCAATGGGAAACAGCAAAATCCCGCTGTATGTTTTTATCGCTTCCTCGGTCATCAACATCATGCTGGATATTGTATTGGTACTGTACACACCAATGGGGGTCGCCGCAGTGGCCGCCGCGACGACAGGCGTACAGTTTCTTTCGGCCGGCTTCAATGTATGGTATCTGGTAAAATACGCCGGGATGCATTTTACCCGCGGAGACTTCGCGTCCGACGCGCCTCTTGCCGGAGAATTGCTGCGGCTTGGCGTGCCGCTGGGCGCGAGGAACTGCGTCGCCGCCGCGGGGGGAATCGTTATTCAGTATGTCATCAACGGATACGGTACGGTTTTTATCGCCGGCATAGCGGCGGCCAAAAAACTGTACAGCGTCCTTTTTATTATTGGAAGCGGAATGGAAGGGGCCGCCGCGGCCTTTGTCGCGCAGAATTACGGGGCGGGCCGTTTTGACCGCATAACAGACGGCGTAAGAAGCGCCCGCCGCATCATGTTTGCCGGACTCGTGGTTATTGTACCGCTCATGTTTCTTTTCGGCCGGCGGATACTCGGCCTCCTTGTTTCGGGCGAAGACGCCCAGCTGGACGCGGTGATGGATACGGCGGTAAACCAGCTCGGGGTCTGCCTTGTATTGCTTCCCTTTCTGTATATGCTGCTGCTGTACCGCTCAGGTCTGCAGGGCATGGGCAACAGTTTTATGCCCATGGTGTCGGGCATCCTTGAAGCCACGCTGAGGACAGCCGCCGCGCTTGTACTGCCCTTCTTTTTTGGCGCGTGGGGAGTGTTTTTATCCGAACCCATAGGCTGGCCGGTAATGGCGGTACAGTTGTATGTTGTCTATGTGTCCGTTTTAAGGAAAAAGGAAAAAAGAACGTGAAAACGGATTATCTTTCCTCCACCCGCGCCATCATTGAAGCAATCCGGTCAATACCACGTGGAAAGATCTCGTGCTACCGGGATGTCGCCCTGGCCGCGGGACTTCCCAACGGGGCGCGGCAGGTTGTAAGGGTTCTGCATTCCCTGTCGGAGAAGGAAAAGCTCCCCTGGCACCGGGTTATCAGGGCCGACGGCAGCATTGCGCTGGGACCGTCGAACGGCATGGAGCTTCAGGCCGCCCTACTGCGCGCGGAAGGCGTGAGGGTATCCAAAAATGGCCGGGTAGATATGAAGAAATACAATAAATCCGCCCGTGAATAAAAAAAAGCGACTCCGCATTCGGAGCCGCCGCAGGCCGTAAGGTAACGCTGATTAGCCACAAGTTAATCAGTGTTACCTTAAGCGCCCAATGTCCTGTAAACGGCATTGGCAACCGAGTGAACTTCCTTTTCATCAAGTCCCCTCAGTATGACGTATACCCGCCGGCAGGAACGCCGGTAATAAAGCTGATACGCCCTGAACAGAAACGCGAAGGTTCCTTTTTTGACGTAATCGACTTCTTTATCTATTTTGCAAAGCGGCACACTGTTAACATATTTTCTGATGTTGATAATCCAAAAAATGATTTGATTGTAAACTTCCACAAACCGTTTATTGGTTACAACCAGAAAACCCCGTTTTCTGAATCCAAGGATCTGCGCAAAAAACCTGATAATGCCGTGAAGAAAACGCAGAACAAGGCACGGACTGGTAAC
>JAIRXH010000173.1 GCA_031268385.1 Treponema sp.
GGCGTTCTTCTGTGCGCCGCCATGCTGACCTGGTTTGTCTGGGATTACCTTACATTCGAGCGGGTACATCTTTACACCTACGATTTTATTGCCGAGCGGGTCGGCATAAAATTGGGCTTTGGCTGTCTTGCGTTTTATCCCTACTTCTACAACATTTCCCTGTGGGCGGTGGTTGACCTGCCAAACCCCCACCGGCCCTTGTGGCTCACCCTTTGTTCCGCCGTACTGTTCCTGGCGGGATGGAGTTTGGCGCGGGGCGCGAATATGCAGAAATACTGTTTTAAGACCCGGGGCCCGAAAAGTTTTCTTGGCATACAACCCCAAACCATCACCGACGGCAAAAAAACTTTATTGGTAAACGGCTTTTGGGGCTTAAGCCTCCATATCAACTATTTGGGAGAAATATTAATGGGATGCGGCATTGCCCTCAGCGCCGGGTATCCCGCTGTTTGGCAGGTATGGCTGTATCCGTTTTATTATGTCGCGCTGCTGTTTACCCGTCAGATGGACGACGCGAAAATATGCAAAGCCAAATACGGCGAACTGTGGGACGCTTATACCAAAAAGGTCAAATACCGCATCATCCAGTATATCTATTAGGCCCAGGGGCGCCGGGCGCCTGTTGACCGGAACGGAACGGGTCAATTATGATGAAGAAGGGTTTTCCCCTGGATCCCGGATCCTGGGGCCCGATGAACGGTCATGGAAAATTATTACAGTCTCCTTGGAGTGCCGCGCGAAGCGTCGCCGGCGGATATAAAAAAGGCGTTTCGTGAAAAGGCAAAACGGCTGCATCCCGACATCGCCGGCAAATCCGCCGAGGACAGGATGCGGAAGCTCCTTGCCGCCTATGAGGTGCTGTCCAACCGGGACCGCCGCTATGAATATGACCGGGCTTACTTTCGTTTTGTTGGAAAGGTCAGTTTTGATTACCGCTCCTGGCTTTCACAGCGGAACGATCCCGAAAGCCGGGCGAAACTGGTGTTCTTTGAGCTGCTTCATCTTGAGGAAGAAAGGGCCCTTGAAATATGGCGGGAAAGCGGCGGACTTGATTTTCCCATGGAAAGGTATCTGGACAGGGAAGACTGGATGGACTGCGTGTATCTGCTTGCCGAAGAGCTTGACAGGCGGAACGCCGGTTTTGAGGCCTTTACCCTTCTTGTCAGGGTAATACGGGAAGAACGGCGGCTTCCCTATTTCCGGCATTTTATGGAAGATGTCCAGGCGCGCCTTAAGGATCTGGTGCGTTTCCGCCTTGGGCCCCTCCTTGACGACGCGGTATGGGTGGAGTGCCTCGCGTCCCTTCTGGATCTGGGGTTTTCCAGCCGGGACGAGGCCCGCTGGATGCGTTCCATGGCCGAGGCCCTGTTTCGCATGGGAGATTCAGGCGCGGCGGAGGGGGTTATCCGGGAGGCCTTGAGGCGCGATCCCGCCCTGCCCCAGGTTCAGCGGCTCAGAAAGAAACTGCGTGTGGAAAAATGAAACGGAGGGCGCGTGATACGGCTCAAAAACGAAAAACAGATAGACGGCATCAGGACCTCCTGCAAGCTTCTTTCCGCCATGTACCGGGAACTTGTCCCGCTGGTAAAGCCGGGGGTCCAGACGCTGGAAATTGACAGATGGACACGGGACTGGATACGGAAAGCGGGAGGAAAACCCGCCTTTCTGGGCTACGGCCCCAAAAACAACCCCTATCCGGCGAGCATCTGCGTTTCCATCAACAACGAGGTCATACACGGGATTCCCTCAAAACGCAGAATACAGGAAGGGGATCTGGTGTCCCTTGACTGCGGCATAGACTTCGGCGGTTACATCAGCGATCAGGCGGTGAGCGTCGAGGCGGGCCGGGTAAGCGGCGGGGTCCACGATCTCAATGTAACGGCAAGGGAATGTCTGTACCGGGGAATATCCGCGGCAAAATCGGGGGAAAGGCTCCTGCAGATAAGCAGGGCTATCTTTGACCACGCCAAAGAAAGGGGTTACGGCATTGTTCACCAGTTCTGCGGACACGGGGTCGGTTTGTCTCTTCACGAGGACCCCCAGGTTCCCAACGTTCCCCACGGCCCCAATCCCCGCATGACAGGCGGCCTTGTCATCGCCATTGAGCCCATGATCAACATGGGAACCGGGGATCTGGATGTTCTGGACGACGGCTGGACCATGGTCACTACGGACAAAAAGCCGTCCGCCCACTGGGAGCACACCATAGCGATCTTCGGGGATCATACGGAAATACTTACCGAATCCCCGGAATAAGGCTTGATCTCCGGCTTGAACGGCCTGCGGGCCGAACCGGTTCCACAATCATGGTCTTTTCGAACTGCCGGACTTTGGAACTGCCCCGATCGTGTAACTTTTCCGGGAATTCATTATTATTGTAATTGGAACTGTTTTAAAACGGATTGAGGAGTATGTTATGAATGTCATGAGGAAATTATCTTCAAAGAATCTCTTTGTGTTTAATCTGGTGCTGCTGGGGATCATTTTCGGTTTTTGCCTTGCTTTTCTTTCATTTTCCTGTTCAACCCCCTGGTCGGCAAAGACAGCCAAAGCCCAGGAAAATCCCGTGGTTATTCCCACGGGCGCCCTTGAGGCGGCGGAAGGACTTCAGACGGTTTTCAGGTCCGTCGCGGACAAGGTGCTTCCTTCGGTGGTGGAACTCAAGACCGTTTCGATACGCCGCCAGCAGGTTCCCAACTATCCGGGCATTCCCTGGGAATTTTTCTTTGGTCCCCGCGAAGGCGGTCCGAATCAGCAGGAAAGGGAATTCAGGTCCCAGGGACTCGGTTCGGGGATCCTCGTCAGGTACGAAAAGGGCGCCTATTATGTGCTGACCAACAACCACGTGGTGGAGGGGGCCAATGAAATTTCCGTGGCCGCCAACGACGGCAAGGAATATCCGGCGGAACTCGTAGGAAAGGACGAGCGGCGGGATCTTGCCATGATTTCCTTCAAGACTTCCGATTCGCTTCCCCTTGCCGTTTTGGGCGATTCGGATGAAGTGCGCGTCGGGGACTGGGCCATAGCTGTGGGGAACCCCCTGGGGTTCATGTCGTCGGTAACCATGGGAATTGTGAGCGCCGTGGGCCGTACCGGAGGGCCCGCCAATAACATCAACGATTTTATCCAGACCGACACATCGATCAATCAGGGGAATTCGGGCGGCGCCCTTGTGAACATACGGGGGGAAGTTATCGGGATCAACACCTGGATAGCCAGCAACAGCTCAGGCGGCGGATCTGTCGGACTGGGTTTTGCCATTCCCATCAACAACGCGAAACGGAGCATCAACGAATTTATCAATACCGGCACCATCAACTACGGCTGGCTTGGCGTGTCGCTCTCCGATCCGGACCGGGACATCATGCAGGCGCTTGGTCTTGAGGGAAAACGCGGCGCCCTGGCGACCCAGGTATTTCTGGGATCTCCCGCGGACAAGGGCGGCATAAAGCCCGGCGATTTTATTACTCATGTCGACGGCAGGGAAGCGCGGGGCATGAACCAGCTTACCGGGATGGTTGGGGACATAAAGCCCGGCGACAGGGCGGTCTTTACGGTTTTGCGGGGCGCCTCTACGCAGGATATAACGGTCCGCATAGAGGCCCGCACCGAACAGGCCGCGGCCGACAACAAGAAGCTGTGGCCCGGCGCGTATGTCCTGCCCCTGACCGATTCCCTCAAGTCGCGTCTCAATCTGGAGGCTAACGCCGGGGGGACGCTCTTTGTTGCCCAGGTTATCGCCGGCAGCCCGGCCGATATTGTCGGGCTCAAGGAAGGCGACCGCCTTACGGGCGTTAACGGCGAGACATTCAGGGATCTGGCCGGCTTTTTCAGGCTGCTCCGTGAAAAGACGGACAGGGAATTGTGGTTTGAATTTGTCAGGGGAGATACGCCCCTTGAAACGCTGAAATTCAAGAAATAACGCCGTTCCGGCGGGGCGGAGTTCCTTGGGGGCTCCGCTTTACCGTATCTTTCTTAATATCGCGAGCATTTCGGCGCCCCGGACCTTTTCGGCGGGGTTGAAATTTCTGCCGTCGGGAAGGGACATGAGTTCCGTTTCCACACAGCCCAGTACGGAGTCAAAGAAAGGGGAGAGGAGGGGAAGATCGGCGACGGGGCTTCGGGAACCGGGGCGGGCGGCATAGCCTGCCGAATACCGTGTAAGAAGCCCCCTGTCCGCCCTGTTTTCGGCGTACAGGCGCCAGATATAGTAGGCCGCGCCGGAACGGGTTACCTGTTCGCCGGCCCGTGGTTTCGCGGCGGGCCAGTCTTTGGCGTTTACATCCTGGGTAAGGGGAATAAAGGACCTTTCCAGAAGGCGGTCGAAAATTTCCGGGGTGGGCCAGTCCCTGCCGGCGGTCAGAAAACGGAGGAGCTCCGTTTCACCCCTGGTAAGCTCTATCAGATCCGTCCAGGAAAGGCCGTCTTTTTCCACAATCGCCTGTGTTTTGCTTCCCGTTCCCGCTTCGGCGTCCCTGAGTTCCCAGGCGCGGTCCCGCGCCGCGCGATAAGTGTCCCGGTATACGGGGTTCAGGTCCGTGGAAAAAGCGGTGTCAAAAGCCGCCGCCGCCTCGCGGTAGCGGCGCAGCTCCATAAGGGCCCGTCCCCGTTCTATCTGGAGTTCCCCCGCCGCCTCCAGGCCGATTTCACGGTCTATCATGGCAAGCCGCCGCTGTACGTCCGTTTCAAGCCGCAGTGCAAGCACCGCCGCCTGTATGTTTCCAGGGGAAAGCGACCGGGAATCCCGCAGTTTTTTCTGGGCGTCGGCCTGTTTTCCCTCAAGGATAAAAAGACGCCCCGAAAAAGCCGCGAGAGAAGCGCCGTATCCCGTGTCCGGAAGGGGGTTTTTTTCCAGTTCACCAATGCGCCTGCGGACAGCGGCGGCGCCTTCCCGTGAAAAATTCCTGTCAAGCGACACTATCCGCTCTTCAAGTTCCGTAATGTCCCTGTTGAAAGGCTCATCATACGGCATGTCCACAAGCCTGTCCCTCTGCAGGGACTGGCAGGAAAAGAGGGCAAGCATGACGGGGAATAAAAAAACGTACAGGGGAAATTCCGCTTTCATGTTTTTTCCCGGCGTGTGTGTGTTGTTCATGGTCCGTTCCTTGAAGATCACATTACCTGAAATGCCACCGGTACAGCCTGTTGTCAAGTCCGGTGCCGGTACATTCGCTTTTTCCGTCGCCGTTAAGATCGGCAAACGAAGGCTGTCCCCAGATTGGCAGGGGAAAACCGTCCAGGGAACTAAAGCCCTGGGTGTAGCCATAAAGGGCGTTCCCTTCGCCCGAAAAGAAGATCTCGGAAACCTTGTCCCCGTCGACATCGGACGCCGTAATATACCCTTCTTCCTTTACCGAAAGATCGGGGACGGGGATACGCTGCCACAGCGCCTGCCCTTCAGGCGTTACCTGGAAAAGAACGCCGTCCGCCGAAACAAGCCACAGCGCCTGTCCGTCCCATACCGGCTGGAGGTAGAAAACCCCGGACAACTCCAGTGGGAAGCCCGGCAGAACTTCGGCGCGTTCGTTGTAAATCGTAAGCTCTCCTGCCTGGGTAATGAACGCCGCACAAAGGCTCTGTTCCCTTGAAGACGGCACATCGTCCACCGTAAAGAGGAGCGGGGAGCCAAAGGCTATTCCGTTAACCGGAGCGGGCCAGCCGGGAAGGACGTTTCCCTCTTCGTCAAGGAGCCATATATCGCCCAGAAAGCGCTTGGGGTAAACCGCCGCCCTGGTCCTGTTTCCCGCGCCGGCGAACGAAGGGGGCGCCCTGAGCGCGGCGGGAAAAACCGTTTCCCACACTCTCCGCGAGCCCCTTCCGTCTATGATGTGGACCTTTCCCTCCTCGTCGCCCAGGAACAGTTTCCCGTCCCTGGCCGCCGGAGGGGCCGAAAGCCGCAGCCCCGTAGTAAGGGGAAACCCCCGCATCGCTTCCATATTTCCATTCGCGAGAATAACCCTTCCCTGCGTCGTTACCACCCACACCGAACCTTCTTCCGGCGAACGCGGCTTCTCTCCTTCCGCTGGGATCACCCAGAGCGGGCTTCCGGCGTCAAGCTCGTAGATCGTCTGATCGGCGGGATTGACCGCGACGGCGAAGTTGTCCCGCGTAAAGAAGACGCGGCTCGTTCCGCCCCTGTTGTAGGTCAGGCTGTACACGCGGTTCCCCGTTTTTCCGGCAATAGTAAGGGGATAGCCCTGCGCGGGGTAAAGGCCCTGGCCGGAACCGGCTTTCACCGACAGCGAAAAACGCAGTTCCCCTCCCTCAAAACCCATCTGTAAAAGCCCCTGCCGGTAGAGGCCGAAGACGGCGCTTGGCAGCGTATTCCCCTTAAGAAAAAAGGGAAGGGAACGGTCCAGTGAATAGTAGATGGTAAAGGCCCCCCTCCCGTTTTCGGGGCGGGCAAGGTCCCGCCAGAGCGCCGTTTTAAGGAGGGAGTCGTTTTTCTGAATACCCCGCACCGCGGCAAGTATGGTTTCGGCGGATTCGGAAACAAAGAGGTAGCCCCCTTCGACCGTATAGTACGGCGCGGGAATACGCATACCCCACAACTGGATGAGGGAAGCGAAAAAGTCAGGCAGCCGTATCTGGGGAATGCGCATACCGTCAAGGTTAAGGCTGATGTCTTCGGTAAGAACGATGGAACGGAACGCCTTGTTGAAAATCTCCTGGCGTTTCCCTTCGTCCCGTATCTGTATGGCATACACAGGCGAGGGCCTTCCCTCCATGCCGAACACGGCAAACTCTTCCCCCGTCCACGAGTAAAGCAGATCCTCAAGCGAAAGCCCCACAAGGCCCCGGCTTGAGGCGTCGGCCCTCCGCAGGGACGAGGCCAGGCTGTCTCCCGAAAAAGTCCGCATCGCCTCCACCAGATCGCGCAGGGACCCGGCGGAAAGAACGGTAGCGTACTGGGCGCCCGCCGGAAGGAAGCTGGCAAGGGACGGATCGGTTGAATTCCGTTCGATGATCCTTTGAACGGCGTCGTTCCCGGCGCTCACCGGAGCGGCGGCGGAAATGAAAAGCTGTTTGGGCTCTATGGAAAGAGTAAGCCGCACAGGCGAGGGAAACTCCATGTTTTCAAGCGCGGAGGCGATAAGGGGATCCTGGCCCCCGAGCATGTCCACAAGAAATTCAGGGGCAAGGAGGAAGGCGGCGTCGTAGCTTTCCCTTCCTATTTCCTTGCGCTGCGAACCCCGCACATCGCCTTCGCGGGAAGTTCCGTCCAGCACCGATTCAAGGAACGCCGCGTCGGTGGAAATGACCAGGAGATTATGGTACGGGGCGATAAAAAGGGTGTGGCTTTCCCCGGCCTCCCCGCCTGATTCCGCCCCCGCGCCTTTTAACCGGTACTCAAACCGTGAATACTTTCCCGCTTGAACATAGTAGAGGCCGGGTATGGTGACCGCCCCTGAAAGGGCCGGAAGAAAACGGAGAAAGGGGGCCAGTATGCCTGAATCCCAGGCCGCCAGGAGCCGGTTCCCGCCGAGAAGGGCCCCTTCCAAAGCCCCCCTCGCGGCAAAACGCACCAGGGGATGGTGCGCGGCGCCGCTTTCCTCAAAATCGCGCAGCAGGGGAAGCACCGGCGAAAGCGCCTGAGTGCCCAGGATCTCGGGCAGCGGCTCGTGGGCCAGAAGCCTTTCGGAAAGCTGCGCCGGATTGGGGATACGGGCGTAGAAGATGAAAGAATCGGGAATCACATCCCCCGGAGCTATTCTTCCTATAAAAGAGAGGCCCACACAAACAAGGGGAAACCCTATGACAATGAGGAACACCACCAGAAGAACGGCGGGCCAGCGCCTCTTCTTTTTCCCCCCGGCCTTTCCCTTTTTTCTCTTTTCCCCGTCTCCGCCTTCCCTGGCCTTCGGCATTTCCAGAATTTCCGCCATAATGGCACATTTTATCCCAATACCCGCGAAAACGCCAGCCCCGGACGAAGACAAAGCGCGGCTTCGTCTTCGGCAATTCCCGATTGGAGGACGAAAAGAGGCCCGCAAAAGGTGAAAGAACACCATATAGATATATCGGGGGTCCTGTCAGGGGGAAAACATCCTCCTTGCGGAGGACGCTTTTCCCCCTGCCACCCCCCGGGAAATCAGTGGGTGTTCTTTCACGTGGCAACTCACCTTACGCGGATGTTTCAATTCCCGATTGGAGGCCGAAAAGAGGCCCGCAAAAAATGACAGGGGGGTGGCGGTGGAAAAAACATGGGAGGGGCCCCCGGAGGGCCCCGTGTTTTTTCCACCGCCAGGACCCCCAGGCGATTGATTAAAGGCCTCTTTTCTCCCTGCCACCCCCCGGAAAAATCATCGGGTGTTCTTTCACGTGGCAACTCACCTTACGCGGATGTTTCAAAACCCGGTTGGAGACCGAAAAGAGGCCCGCCTGTGCGGCAATTCCCGATTGGAGGCCGAAAAGAGGTCCGCAAAAGGCGACAGGGGGGTGGCGGTGGAAAAAACATGGGAGGGGCCCCCGGAGGGCCCCGTGTTTTTTCCACCGCCAGGACCCCCAGGCGGTTGATTAAAGGCCTCTTTTCGGTTACGGGATACGCGGGCCGGTGTGTCCGCCGGATAGCTGCCGTTCCCTCCGCGCCGGCCACGCGCCACACCGCTCATCTGTGTTTCCCCACTGCATATAGCGTAGATTATGCCGGATATACCCACTATCCCACCGCATATAGGGTCTGTAACGCCGCACAAGAGCGCCCTGGCGTGGGAAATCGTCGGTTCAAGAGTTCTTTTTTTCATTTCAAGAGTTCTTTTTTTTATCTCAAGAGTTCTTTTTTTTATCTCAAGAGTTCTTTTTTTTGTTTCAAGAGCTCTTGTTTTTATCTCAAGAGATCTTATAATGATTTCAAGAGCTCCTGTTTTTGTTTCAAGAGTTCTTGTGATGATTTCAGGAATGCTTGTTGTCGTTTCAGGGGCTTTTGTTCTCAGGCGCGGTGATCCTGTTTCGGCATGAGACGGGATTTTCCATAAAAAGAGGAGGCTGTTCCAAAACTTCGGCTTTGGAACGGTTTCCTGGGGCTGTCGGAACGGTTCGAAAAACTCGGGTTCAGACAGTTTCCCTGGCGCGGCATGTGCGCGGTGTTTCAATAGAGTTGTTCAATAACTTCAGTTATTGAACAAATTCCGCTTCAAATCGCGATTTTGTAAAAATCGCAAGACTTGTTTAGTAACCAACCGGGTTACTAAACAAGTCCAATGAAACGGGACATGCACGGGCTATCCGGAAAGCCGCAAACGCTGTTTGCGCGCCGGCTTCCTTGACAGCCCCAACACTCAGGCAGGAAGGAGAAGGCAATGGCGAATGATTACATTCCCGGTAACGACGCGGCGTTTAACAATTGGTACAAGTTTTTAAATCAGTATGTTAACGCCAAATGCGCGGGGCAGAACCCCGCGTGGACGCACATTCCTTGACAAAATCCGCCGTCCTGGCGGATTTTGTCATCGAAGTTTGCCTGCGGCAAACTTCACCTGCCCGCCTATGGCGGGCAGCATTAGTTACAGCGGCATCCATGCCGCCACCATTGGGGCACAATGCGTGGAGTTTTGGCTACGCCAAAACTCCCAAGGCAAAGTCCAAAGGACTTTGCCACGCCTACGCCCTCTGGTACAACGCCTACGCGCTTACTATTGGCCCCCATACGCCGGTGGATACGGAGGCCAAGAACGACGCGAAAAAGGCCGCCAGGGCGGCGGTGCGGCCCTTCGTGAACCAGTATCTGCGCTTCCCCCCGGTGACCAACGAGGACCGCACGGCCATGGGCATCCCCAATCGCAAATCCCATCCGTCCCCCTCGCCCAAGCCCGACGACATTCCCGAAGTTGAGGCGCGGACCCCAATGCCGCGCGTGCTCTCTTTCCGCTTCCGCAGGAGCACCATGAAACGCTGGGGAAAGCCCGAAGGCGTGTACGGCATGGAGCTGGTGTGGCTCCTTTCAGACGCGCCGCCTTCGAAGGTGGGGGAACTGGTGCATTCGTCCTTTGCCACCAAAAATCCGCTTGAGCTCAGCTTTGAGGAAGACGAACGGGGCCGGCGGCTCTACTACGCGGTGCGCTGGGAGACAGGCACGATGAAGAAAGGATCCTTCAGCGAAATTTTTTCGGCGATTATCCCGTGATACCCTTAGGCTGGGGAG
>JAIRXH010000188.1 GCA_031268385.1 Treponema sp.
ATTTATTCGAATGCGAATAAATCAGTGCTACAAAATTATAGATTTTTCGCAGTTTTCCGCAGGAAAACGAGAAAAATAACAGGGCAACGCTGATTAGCCACAAGTTAATCAGCGTTGCCTTAACGTGTGGCCAATCGGCGCCCTGTTCGGGCCTCTCGAATTCTTGACTATAGACGCGGGGAATAGTAGTATAAAAGGTAAAATGAAGTGTTCTTGAAGCCGCGGTTTTGAAACCGCCCCAACCGTTTCAAAAAGGGGAGATTCATGGCTGTGTATGTTAATTTTGAGGAAGGCTCAAGGCGGGTCATGAACAATGCCGCGCTGTACGTAAAACTGCTTTCCAAATTCAGGAACGAGACCAGTCTGGACGGAATTTCCGCCTCTCTTGAGGCGGGCGACTATGAAAAGGCCCAGACCGCGGCCCACACCGTCAAGGGGCTTGCGGCGAACCTTTCCCTTATTGAACTGTTCGAGAAAACACGGGATCTTGAATCCCAGATCAAGGCGAAATCGGTGCAGCCGGGCGCGTTTGAGGGGTTAAAGACAGTTTTCGAAGAGACGGTGAAAGAAGTTGACAAGGTAATCCTGGAGCATGGCTGATACAAATCCCCGGATCCCCACCGTCCTTGTGGTTGATGATGTCGAAATGAACGTCATGATACTGGAGGAGATCCTTAAGGACAGTTACAACATCATTACGGCGGGAAACGGGGTGGAAGCCCTGAACGTACTGCGCAGTGCCCCTGTTCTGCCCAAAATCATCCTTCTTGATGTCTTCATGCCCGAGATGAACGGGTATCAGATGCTTGAAGTCATGAAGGAGGATGAGGCCCTCAAACGCATTCCGGTGATCTTCATCACCACATCGGATTCCGAAAGCGAGGCCCTTTCCGCCGGCGCGGTGGATTTTATCAACAAGCCTTTCCTGCCCGAAATTGTCAAACTCCGGGTCAAAAACCAGATCGAGCTGAAAAATTACTCGGACAGTCTTGAAGAGATGGTGGCGGAAAAAACCGCCGAGGCCACTTCCACACTGGACAATACCCTGCAGGCGCTGGCGAACATCATCGAATACCGCAACCTTGAATCGGGGAGCCATGTCAAGCGGACCCAGTTCTTCTGCAAGGCGCTGATAGACTACCTGTTTGAATCGGATTCGGCCTACGCCGAACAGCTCAGGAAAATGGAGCCCGATATTATCGTCAAGGCCATGGCCCTGCATGACGTGGGGAAGATAGGCATTCCTGACAAAATTTTGCTTAAACCGGGCAAGCTCGACGCCGATGAATTTGAGATCATGAAAACCCATACGACGGTGGGGAAAAACATCATTGAAGAGATGATGCGGGGCATCAAGGACAAGGATTCAATCTACCTTATTCACTGCCGCGCAATCGCGTGGTCCCACCATGAACGCTTCGACGGCAGGGGGTACCCGCAGGGCCTTAAAGGCACCGATATTCCCCTTGCCGCCCGCGTCGCCTCGCTTGCCGATGTATACGACGCGCTCGTCTGCGCCCGTGTCTACAAGGCCGCCTTTCCCTATGACGAAGCGATACGGATCATCCGTGAGGGTCGGGGCACCCAGTTTGATCCCATCCTTACCGACGCGGTCCTGTATATACATGACCGTTTCGAGACTATAGTCCGGCAGTGCGTGTAACATCAACCCGGCTGCATGCTCACTGTTTCGCATGCCTGTTCCGGGCAGGCCGGCTGAACCCTTCGACTCCCGCATTGAGACCGGGACTGTGAGATTTTCTGGAGGTGGCGGGAGTCGAACCCGCGTCCTGATACGCGAAATACAGGCTTCTACAGGTTTAGCCGTCTATTGAATTGTCGGGGCGGGCTTGGCTAAGCGGCGCGCGGCCCGTCCGTATTCCGGAATTTTCTCGCCGCGCCCCGTCCGGAAGCGGAGTTTGGCCAGCCCTGGTTGTGACGCGGAAGCCGTTCCTCAGGGCGGCGGAACGGTTCCACGCGGTTACGCAGCTAAGGCGTAATCGTAACTGTCGTTGTTGGCAGTTAAAGTTTTGCCCAATCAGGAGATGGGCGCTCCACCTGCGGCCTGTACCCCGAATCGCACCAGTCGAAACCGGTGCACCCCCGTGTTCCGGTACGGAATACGTATCTGTCCGCAAAGTAACCGACTTTGTGGACAGACACTAACTATAGTGCGGCCGGGGGGGCCTGTCAATCGAAAAACCGTTTTTTCTTGATATTTTTACTTTTACAGGATATGGTTAAGGCTGTATGGTTGCTGTGGAACCGCGGGCCGGGCCGGCCCTGCTCGCGCTGAGCGAAGATGAAAGGCGGCTGGTTGAGGAAGTTGACGCCTGGCTTGAAACGCGTTATCCCGATGACGGCAGGCTTGCCAGGCAGCGGTTTGACTGCCTGCGTTCTCTGGGCCTGGCGGTTTCACTCTATCCGTCGATACGGGAAACCCAGTATCTGCGGGGGATAATCCGGGACGAGGACAGGCTTGTCGAGTCCCTTTTCGCCTTTTCTTCCGGCTCCCATCTGCTGCATATTCCCACCAAGGTAGTGGCGGTCCGTGGTTTTTTCGTGGCGAAATTTCACGCGTTTTCCCTCCTGGCCATGCTGTGCCGGGAACGCGGGGACTTTTTTATCGCCATAAGACGTGTCGTTTTTTCCGTTGTCTGTACCCTGATGACCGAGGAAGTGTACATTTCCTGTCTTGAAGATCCATCCTTCCCCAGGGAAATAAAGGCGAACCTTGCCGACGATCTTGTTTCCCTTTGGGACAGCGGAACCGATCCCCGCATCATACGGCATCTGCCGGCGTTGACTGCCCTGTGGACCGCCCGTGACAGCGCTCCTCCCAGTTTCGGCACCATGGACGGTTCGAGCGAGCTGCTTCGCATCACCATTGACATGGACAACGACTGGCACGATTTTCTGCTTGAGGAATCGACCAATGATGAATGTAAATGGGCGCTGGAGGAGTTTCTTTTCGGCCTTTCATACGAAGAAATTCAGCAGGTTCGTTCCCGGCTGATCCGTTTCGGGATTTCGGCGGTGGACGGAAACGAAATACGGGCGTACTTGGGTTCGGCGCCCGCCTTTTCCATGGTCAGAAACGCCGAGCCCAGGGATATTTACGATTTTTTTGTGGACAGAAGGGACGCGGCGTGTTTCCGCAAGCGGATCAATGCTCCAGGTCCCCGTCATACCCTGGAAGAACTTTACCTTAAATACCGTATCCTGCAGGAACGGAAGTAGGGCTACGGCAGAGTAGTGGGCGGCTTCTTGATCGTCACTTCCCTGCTGCCGGAATAAACAATACCGCCGGCGTCGCGCGGCGCGGTGGACACGTTGGGCGTGGCGGACACGTTGGGCGTGGCGGACACGTTGGGTTTCCCCGCCTGGATTTTTTCCTCCGGTTTTTTTTCTCCGGCGTCCTCCGGGTCCAAAACGGCCGAAAGGGGCTTTGCCAAATTTCCGGTTTCTTCCAGTGTATCAAGAGCCATCCGCGTGGTATTTCTGAATTTTTCCAGCGCTTCCATGGTTCCCGAATGGATCTCCCGTATTTCCGTCCGGTTTTTACCGGCAAGTTCCTGTATCTGTTCCAGTAATGCCTTGAAGCCCTGGAAGGACGCCACAAGGTCGGCGGTTTCGTCCGGACGCGGGCCGGAAGAGGCGGCATTCCGTATGGACGCGCCGATTTCCCCGTATTCCGCGCCGTGTTCCAGAAACTCGGCGGAAAGGCCGCCCAGCATTCCGGCAAGACCGGCCGCTTCCCCGGTAACGGAGCTGAAAGTTTCGAAGGATGCTCCGCTTGCCTTGAGGGCTTCACGGGTTTTCCGGCCGATTCCGGAAAGTTCCCCGTTGATCTTTTCGGCGTTTTCGCGGGTGGATTCCGCGAGCTTGCGTATTTCGTCGGCCACTACGGCGAAACCGGCCCCGGCCTGGCCCGCGTGCGCGCTTTCAATGGCGGCGTTGAGGGAAAGAATGTTGGTTTGTTCGGCTATTTTGTTGATGACGGCCAGCATTTCGGTGATCCCCTCCACATCGCGGCCTATCTCCCTTACGATGTCGTTTGCCTCCCGTGACTGTTCTTCCCCGGCGCCTGTCCTGTTTTGCAGCCCTTCGGCCATACCGGCGCTTTCGCGTACACGCTCCACCGTCTCCGCCGATTTTTTTACCGTTTCCGAAAGCCGGTCCAGGGCTGCCGCGAGCGCGGCCGGTTTTTCCCCCAAACCGTTACCCAGGGCGTTTATGTATCCTTCCATGCCGCCCAGGGCGTCCCTCGCCTGTTTCGCGGATTCCGCTATCTCAAAAAACCGATCGGCGGCGCGGTCCGCCGTTTCCTCCGCGTGGGCAAGAATGGTGTTCTGTTCCCTTTCTTCGCCGCGCAGGATGTCCCCGGCGGCAAGACTTCGGGCCCGGCAGGCGCTGAAACCGGCGAGGAATTTTCCCACTTCGGCAAGGGACCCGGCAAGGTCCGCGTAATACGGGGAGTGGACATTCGCGCTCAGCGCGGTGAAATTTTTTTCCGAAAGGGGCCGGACAAGCGTTTCAAGGGAATGAAGGCGCGCAAGAAGGCGGTACAGGCGGAAAAGCAGAAAGACGGGCGCCGGGATAACAAGCGCGGCGAGGGCGAACCGGAACGCTCCGCTTCCCGGACACAGAAGAAGAACAGCCGCCGCGACGGCCGAAACTGCCGCCGCAATGACAAGACAGCGCCGGAATTCGGAATTCTTGCGTTCCGGCCGGATCCCCCTTGTTTGTTTGTCATTGTTCTTCATACCGTTCTACTTCGTTGTAAACGTATTCCAGCCCGATCCCCGCCTTTTTTAACATTACTTCGGAATCTTCCCCGTCGTGATAACGGCGCTGGCATACCACACGGACAAGTCCGCAGTTGATGATAAGCATGGCGCAGGTTCTGCAGGGGGTCATGCGGCAGTAGAGCGTCGCCCCCTGTATGGCTATGCCCCGTTTTGCCGCCTGGCAGATCGCGTTCTGCTCGGCGTGAACAGTCCTGACGCAGTGGGTGGTGACGCTGCCGTCTTCATGAAGCGTCTTTTTAAGCTGATGGCCCGCTTCGTCGCAGTGGGGAAGGCCGGCGGGAGCCCCCACATAACCGGTTACGAGGATCTGGTTGTCCTTGGCGATAACGCATCCGGAACGGCCCCGGTCGCAGGTAGCCCGCTTGGAAATGGCGTCGCAGACTTCCATGAAATATTCATCCCAGCTTGGCCTTTGGTAGGGCGCTTCCGCCATGTCCGCCTCCGTCCTTAAAGTATAGGACGGATCAGCGGGAAATATCCACCGTGAATTTGTTCATGTCGCCCCGGTACCGCGCCACCGAAAATTCAACGGGCAGATGGGCGTCTTTTGAATAGGCAATGGTTTTTACCAGGCTTATGGCCCTGTTTTTGGCAATCTGGAGCAGTTCCGCGTCTTTTTTGTGGGCGTTGACGGCCTCAATTTCCCTTCTTACATGGTTAACCTTCACCTGGTAGAATTTTTCAAGGGAATCGTACAGGGAATTGACATTGAAGTCGACTTTCAGGAGCTTCCGGTATTGATCATGGGGAAGAAAGGTATCAAGGTACACAAGGGGAATGTCGTCGGCCATTCGGAGCCTTTTTATGTGGATGAGGCTTGCGTCAAGGGGAATCTCCAGCTTTTCATTGGCCTCCTGCGGCCCCGCGAGCTTTTCCAGGACAAGAACCTTTGTCCGGGGCGCCAGGCCCTTGGAGATCATCTCCCTGTTAAACGATTCGAGTTTGCTGAAGAAGCGTTCTTCCACCTTGGGCTTGGAGACAAAAGTTCCCCTGCCCTTGTAGCGGCTCAAATAACCTTCGGCCACCAGTTCACTGAAGGCCTGCCTTATGGTCGGGCGGGAAACATACAGCCGTTCGCACAGTTCGTTTTCCGGGGGAAGCATGGCCCCTTCCTTCAATACCGCTTTCTCTATGAGGCTGTACAGTTGTTTTTTGAGCTGGTAGTAGAGGGGAATGGGCACATTTTTATCCAGTTTAATCAAATCGGTCAAATGGGCCATTCCCGTCTCCCTGTCTTGACTATCTTGTCTTATTTTATCGGCGGCGGGAATTATTCGTCAAGGGGCGAAGGCGAAGCTTCGCTTCACCTTCGCCTGGGGAGTTTTGCGGCGGGGCGCGTATGTTTCTTGCGGCGCGGGGTTTGGTAGCGGCGAGGAACCAAGCGGGCGGCGCGGAGGATCGAAGAGCCGCAAAACTCCGGACGTTTCGGTAACATTTTAAAATGAGGCATTTCGGCTTAATGTATCTTCCCGGTTTTCCAGAAGCATTCGGGTATAGGGCCGGCTTTCCATCCTGCCGCGGGGGATTTCGAGTTTTTCCAGCAGGGAAAAGAGACGCTCCCTCAGACGTTCTTCCCACTGCGGCCCGGCTTTTCCCGTTCCTTCCGCGTCTTCGGTAATTTCAAGCTCCAGAAACCAGCCCAGACCGCGGACATTCAGGAGTTCGGCGCGTATGGGGCCTTCTTCCGACGGACAGTCCCAGATCCAGCCCTTCTTGTTCTTCCGTATCCCCGGCTCCAGACCCAGCCGTTCAAGCAGATCCTCGAAGAGTTCCCCGTTGGATACGTCAAATTCCCTTTCATCGTTGATCTCTACGCCGCCGTCCAGTTTTCCGGTTTTCCAGGTGACAAGGACCTTTTCCGATACACTGTCCCCGTCCCGGACATTCCGTTCGCGCCTGACGCGGAGACCCGGCGGGGGAATTTTCGGCGGACCATCCGCTCCGGCGGAAGGCGCTTCCGGCGCGGGAAAGCGCCAGTAGGCGTCGTCCTTTTCACAGGCGCCAAGGTACAGTCCCAGCGCCGAAAGACGCGTCCTGAGTGTTTCAGGATCGTCAACGCGGACCTTCAATTCTGTTTCCATCGCCATGTTGCATCCCCCGGGAAGCGCCGATTCATTCAAACGCGAACAAACCGGCGGATTCCCCGGCTTTTTTTTGTCTTGTATTCGATTTTTTGTAGTATATTACAGTAGGATACAATTTAACAGGGAAAAAACTTGTGTTTTCCCGAAAAGAGAGGTATATATAATCGTGAGCATTTATAAAAAAAGGATAGAATACCGATAATGAACAGATATGAATTACCGTTACGGGGTTTTCTCCTTTTTTTTGCTCACGGCTGTTCTCTGTTTCGCGGAAGACACGGTTCATGTGGTGGCGAAAGGGGAAACGGTTTATTCCATTTCCCGTTCCTTCGGGCTGAGTCAGGAGGAACTTATGAGGTATAACAATATCGCCGACGCTTCCCGTCTGCAGGCGGGCGCCCGTCTGCGTATTCCCCAGGGCGGCGCGGCCGAAAGCCGGGGAGCCGCGCCGGCCTCCTTGACGCCGTCTTCTTCCTATGCCGAATACCGTGTCGCGAGGAACGACACCCTGTACGGTATAGCCCGCGCGAACGGCGTGAGCCTTGAAGTGCTGCGGAACGCGAACGGTTTTTCCGCCGGCCGCCTTCTCAAGGCGGGCGAGCTTATACGTATTCCCCGTCCCTCCGGTACGGTTACCGCCCAGGGCGGGGGCGCGGAGCTTCGCGCGGCGGAAGGGGAAAAACCCGCGGCCGGGCCGTCTTCCGCCGGAACGGCAGCCGCGCCCAGGGCGACGGCGTCGCGGACCGTGGATACGCGGCTTAACTGGCCGGTGCGGCCGCGGGAAAGCGCCTATATGTCCGGGAAACTGCTGGGCGTTGTGTTGACGGGCGAACGTTCGGAGGCGGTAAGGAGCCTTACCCAGGGAACGGTTGTTTCCGCGGGGCCTTACCGGGGTTTCGGAAAGGTCGCCATTGTGGAAGTAACGGGAGGGTATTTGTATGTTTATGGAGGCTGTGAAAGCCTGTCGGTCAAGGAGGGCGACAGAGTCGGGCCGGGAATGGAACTTGGGAAACTGGGAATAGACGCGCTTTCGGAAAAGCCGCAGCTTTTTTTCCTGGTATACCGGAGCAACACTCCCATTGATCCCGCCAGGGCTCCCAGGGCATAACCGGAAACCGCCGGGAGGACGGTTTATATTTCAAAAAAATAAAAAAAACGGGAGAGTTCTGAAATGTCAAAATTGGCTTCACCGGAGACTGCCGGGAGAAAGAAAACGGGTAAAGGGGTTCTGTTGCTTCATTTGAGCGAATCAGGACCGGAGCATTCAGCCGACAGAAGAAGGCGTGGTTCCCTTCCGGAAGGGAAAAGACGGACGGGAAGCACGGAAAGGGATAAAAAATCGAAAAACGTAAGACCCGCAAAGGAAACCGATCCTCTTGCCCTCTATTTCAAGCAAATATCGCGTTTTCCGCTTTTAACCGTTCAGGATGAGCAAAACATAGGCGAGAAGATAGTCAGCGTCAGAAAAAAGATCCAGGAATTTGAAGCCGAACACGCGGACAAAAAGGAAAACGTGTCCTACGTCAAGGAAAAGAGCGCCCTGGACAATGTGCTTCTCTTTTACAAAAACAGGATGATCAACTCCAATCTGCGCCTGGTGGTGTCCATCGCCAAGAATTACCAGCACCGGGGACTTTCCCTTCTTGATCTTATAGACGAAGGCAACATAGGGCTTATTGAGGCGGTGGAACGCTTTGATTACACCAGAGGCTGCCGCTTTTCCACCTACGGGACATGGTGGATAAGACAGGCGATCATCAAAAGCATAGCCGACAAGGGCAGGGTCATACGCATTCCCATTCACATGCTTAACACGATAAAGAAATGCTATTTCGTGGCGAAACAGCTTGCCCAGGATTTTGGCCGCGATCCCAGCGACGAGGAATTGTCCGATTATCTGGGCATTCCCGTTGCCAAGGTAAAGGAAATAGTAAAACTTTCCCAGGAGACCACGAGTCTTGACACCATCGTAGACGACGGAAACCTTACCCGGCTTGCCGATCTTATCAAGGATGAATCGATGGAGGAACCCTTTGAACTGGTCTTCTCCATGACCCTGCAGGAAACCATGGGGAACATACTTTCCCACCTGTCCGAACGGGAAATGAAGATTATCCAGCTTCGTTTCGGCCTTGCCGGCGAAGGGCCCCTTACCCTTGAGGAGACGGGAAGACTTCTGGGAATTACGCGGGAGCGGGTCAGACAGATCCAGGAGAAGGCGACGTTCAAGCTGCGCGGGCTGCGGGAACTGCACGAATTGAGAAACCCCTGACCGCGCCTGTCAGGGAAGCGCCGTCAATGTCCCCCCGCCGTGAAGATTTTCCCGGAGTCTTCGCCGGGGGAGGGGGGACGGGGCGCGTTTCAGCGGCCGAAGAATCCCGGGAGCCAGAGCGACAGGGCCGGTATATAGGTAACAAGCAGCACTACGGCGAACTGTATAACAAGGAAAGGGAATACACAGCGGCATATTTCCACAAAGGGCCGTTTGAAGCGGTACGACGCGAGAAAGAGGTTAAGTCCCACCGGAGGGGTCAAAAAGCCCACTTCAAGATTGATGATGAAGATGATCCCCAAATGCACCGGCTCTATCCCGTAGGCCTGGCCCAGCGGCACGACAAGGGGAAGTATGATGAGTATGGCCGAGAAAATATCCATAAGACAGCCCACTACAAGCAGGGCCAGGTTAAGCAGCAGAAGAAAGAGAATTTTTGACGAGACGGTGTTCTGCATCCATTCGGCAAGGCTGGCCGGCGTGTTGGTGTCGATGATGTAAAACGAAAGGGACTGCGACAGGGCCAGTATGGCCAAGACCCCTCCTATGATGGGCACCGCCTTGAGGAAGACCCGGTAAATGTCTTTCAGGGCTATGTCCCGGTGTATGAAAACTTCAACGACAAAGATATACACCGCCGCCGCCGCGCCTATTTCCACAAGGGAAAGGAACCCCGTAAAGTAGCTTGTTATCAGAAAGAAGGGAAGGACGATTTCCAGCGCGGAATCCCCGAGCGAGGCCGCCGCCTGTTTCAGGCGGAAAGGCTCTACGGGTATTTTGATGCGCACCGACGCGGCGATGCCGAAGATGATGACCGCGGCCGTCAGTATGACGCCGGGGATGAGCCCGCCCGCGAACATCTTGAATACGTCGGTCTGGGACAGTGTCGCCACCAGTATCAGGGGTATGCTTGGAGGAAAGAGCAGTCCGACGCTTCCTACCGAGGTAAGAAGCCCCACCGAAAAGCGTTCGGGGTATTTTATGTGCCCGGAAAGTATCGTGTAGAGGATGCCCCCGAGTGCGAGTATCGTGACCCCCGAAGCGCCCGTGAACGATGTGAAAAAGGCGCAGATGATCACCGTGGCGATTATCATGCCGCCGGGAATCCACGAAAAGAAACGGCGGAATGTCGTGACCAGACGTTCCCCGGCCCTGCTTTCCGAAAGGAAAAAACCCACCAGGGTAAAAAGGGGAATGGCGATGATGTTGTCATTTGTAAGGGCCGAGTAGATGTCGGTGGAAATTACGTCGAGGGGGCTTCCCATGGCTTCAAGCAGAACAAGGACAAGACCCGCCATAACCACGAACAGGGGCGTTCCCGCCAGAGCGGCGGCAAGGAGGAAGACCACCGCCGGCATGCGAAGCTGCCAGGCCGCGAGGGAAAGATTGTCCGAGATGGTGAAGGCCCAGCCGGGAAGATCATATTCCCAGATGAATTTCGCTATCTGCGGAAACGAGAGGGCGGCCCCCAAAAGAACGGCGGCGGCGGGGAAGATCCGCTTCCAGCCTGAAAGTCCGGTACGCCGGGCAAAACGGCAGGCGATGACCAGGTACCCCAGGGGAATAATGGCGGCGAAAACGCGGTCGGGAATAAAACCGATGTTCCTCCCCGTAAGGCCTATTTTGATAAAAGCCGGACCCGAGAAGGCAAGAAGTGTGACGACAAAGGCGGAAAGGAGGTTGGTGAAGATGCGCAGCCGCCGTTTTACCGTTTCGCCCGAAAAATACTGTACCAGCGCTATGGAAAGATGCTCTTCCTTTCGTGTGGTGATCATTCCCGTCAACATGGCGGTAAGGAGGAGCAGATGGGCAATGAACGCCTCAACCCCCGAAATGCCGGTGTGGGTGATCAGCCTCTTGGCGGCCTTTACGACGGGAAGCAGCGCGAGGGACGTCATGGAAAGAATACAGACGCCGTTTTCAACGGCATAGAGAAAGGCGTGGAAACCTCCCGAAGGTTCCCCGTCCCCCTCCTTGAGATGTTCCATCTGTCCTTCCTTTTCCGCCGGGGATTGGGACCGCATTACCGGTTCCGCCTGTAATTTTCCAGTATTCCCACAATACGCTGGTACATTTCCCTGTTGAAGATATTCCTGGCGACAAGTCCGGGAATGGCCCCGCCTATGTCACGGTACCATTCCTGTTCTTCCGCCGCGGTGACTTCGTTGATGGTAATGCCCCCTATCCGCCGCATGTCGGCAATAGCCTCCGCCTCGCTTCTCTGGAAGGAATTTTCAAATTCCAGGCCCGCCTTTTGAATTATTCCCCGCAGGGCCGGTCTGTGCCTTTCGGGGACACGTTCCCATCCTACCCTGCTCATCAGCACCCCGCCCATGAAGGGGGCAATGTTAATGGAACACATATTGCCCGCCATCCTGTAAAGCTGGAGGGAATTGACGGAAATGGGGCTCTGGTAAATCGCGTCTATTTTCCCGCTGTTCAAAAACTGCACCGTATCGGGGATGCTGACCCCGACCATCTGAAAGCCCATCTGCTCGAACGCGTCGAACAGCTCCCTTTCGTCGGGACTTGTCGCCAGACGGATACGCCGCAGATCGTTGGGGACGCGGACCGGGGAACGGGAAAAGACCTTTATCCAGCCGGCCTTGGCCCAGGCCAGGTTGACAAAGCCTTTTTCCTCGATTTTCGCGTCGAGAATGGGCTTGACCTCCCGCAGCACGGTGTCAAGTTCGCCGTTGTCGCGGATAAGAAGGGGAATGCTCAGGGCCATGACCTCGGGCGCTATGGAATTGAGGGCTATGCTGGTAAAAACCGCCCCCTGGATTTTGTCCTGCCTGAGTTTCATCATGTATTCCCCTTCGGAACCGGGGTACTGATGGAGGATGCGGAGGGTTACTTCGCCGTTCGTGGTCCTGATCCAGTCGGCGGCTATGCGGTCGAGGGCTCTTCCCCAGAGGGAATTGCGGGGCAGGGCGGAGGCCAGCGTAATGGTTACCGGCCGCTGCCGCTGGGCATACAAGCCCCCGGCAAGGATCAGAAAAAAGACCGCGCACACAAATCCCGCTTTTTTTTGACAATGTACCATTAAAAACTCCTTACATCACATCCATACCGCGGCTTTCAGGGCACATCCGCCGTGTCCTCTTCTTCCAGTATAAAATAATTCGAAGCCGAATTCAGTAAATTCCGCGCTTTTCGCTGCGAGATTATGTTGACGAGCCTGTTGGAAGGGTCCGCGCCGGGATCAATGGCAAGGGCGGTTTCAAGGTATTTCCTGAAGGTGTCGTAATCCTGGGCCGGAACGGCGATGGACTGGGCGTAGGAGACATAAGGCCCGGCAAGTTTTCCCCCCGACTTTTCCAGCGCGAGGGCAAAGTGGCCTTTCGCCCTGTTTTTGTCGCCTCCCATGGCCTCCGGCAGGGCGGAAAGGGCGATAACGTACAAATCGTCCAGCGCCCCGCTGTTAAAACCGGGGTCCAGTTCATAGGCGCGGTCCACGCAGTCCATAATGCCGGGCACGCGCCTGCCCAGGGCCGAATCGAAAGGATCAAGCGAAAAGGCCGAAAGACAGCCGGCCGCGGCCCAGTAGAGGAAGGGAACATCGTCTTTCTTCATTTTGGCGAAGAAGGGGGCGAGGGTACTCTCTGTGGCCAAGGCGGACAGGAAGCCGGGGTATTTTTTGTCCAGACCCGAAAGGATCAGATCCGCCCCCCTTATGTAGAGTTTTTGCGCCCGTTCAAGGCCCGCCTCCCTTTCCTCGAACCGGACGACGGGAAGAAATTCCGCCGGGCCCTGCACAAACGCGTTGGCGTACATGACAAAGAGGGAACCCGTGGTAAGAATGAGCCCTTCGTGTCCGGGATTGTTGGCAAGCAGGGCCTCGTACATCTTGATGGCGAAGGGAAGGGCGTCCCCGACAAGTTCGGGATCGGGATCGCCTGTAAACACGCTTGAGCTTCCCCCCGAGGTAAGGGTGTCGGAAACCGCGTTTATCGCCATTCTGTTAATGGAACATCCCGCCAGAAAGAAAGCGGCCAGAAACGCCGCGAAGATACGGAAAAACATTTCCGGCCGAAAAGACGGCCTTTTTGTACGGTTCATACTTACTCCCGCTTTTTGTTTTTTGAACTCTTCCCTTTCAGTATAATGGATTACAGCCCGATATGAACAGTTCCCGGCAGGGTTTCCTCCCCGCCGCACAGGAGGAAGAGTTCCATGCAGAGGAGGGCGTCGTCTTCGGCCCTGTGGGCCTTGCCGCCTGAAATCCCCAGACTGCGGGAAAGTTCCTGCAGGGCGTGGCTCCCCGCACGGGGAAAGCGGACCCTGGAAAGGGCCAGGGTGTCGGCGACGGGATTGGGGAGGGCGGGGAAGGGCGGCTTCCAGGGGGAGCCTTCGCCGGGCTGGTCGAAAAGCCCCTGGCCCCGCCCCGCTTCCCGGTAAAGAGCGGCCAGTTTTTCATTGATAAAGCCGCAGTCAAAAGGGGCGTTGTGGGCCACAATGACGGTCCCGTCAAGGAGCCGCAGAAAATCGGGCAGGACCGCCTCGATGGGGGGCTTGCCCGCGAGCATGGCGTCGGTAATGTTGTTTACCCGTCCGGCTTCCGCCGGCATGGGAATTCCCGGATTGACCAGGACGGAATAACGGCACACCGGCCCCCGCCTGTCAAATTTCACCGCGCCTATTTCGACGATGCGGTCCTCTTTGGGATCAAGTCCGGTCGTTTCAATGTCAAAGGCGGTGAAGGGTTTTCCCTCCCGGTACGCCCTGAACAGGTCTTGTGCGGTATTCACGTTCACGATCAATCAATCGCCTATGACGTGGCGAATGTCTTTTTTGATGGCGTCGAGTTTCCGGGCGGCTTCGGCCCTGGCTTCCCCGAGACTTCTTTTCGCGCCTTTTACTTCCGCGCGGCAGGTCGCGTAGAATTTGATTTTGGGCTCCGTTCCGCTGGGCCGGGCGCTTACCACCGTTCCGTCTTCAAGGAAAAACTGAAGCACGTCGCTGGGCGGAAGCCCGTCCGCGCCCCCTACAAGATCGCGGACCCTGGCGACCGCGACGCCGCCAAGGGTTCCAGGCGGATCTTTCCGGTAGCCGTCCATGATCCCCTTCATGATGGAAGGGCCTTCGGGCCCCTGGAAATATTTGGAGATGCCCAGTTCCTGCCAGTAACCGTTTTCCACATAGAGTTCATCGAGCCTTTCAAGAAGGCTCTTTCCCCTGCTTCGCCAGTACAGGGTCATCTCGGCGGTAAGGGCCGCGGCCGAAACGCCGTCCTTGTCGCGGACTTCGTTTTCAACAAGATACCCATAGCTTTCTTCGGTGCCGAACACGAAGGTCTTCCCGGCAAGATCCCCCCCCGGTTCACAGCGGCGCATCACGGCGGCTATCCATTTGAAGCCGGTAAGACATTCAATACATTCGACCCCGTACGATTCGGCGACGCGCCGCTGCATTCCCGTGGTAACGACGGTGTTGACCATGACCGGTTTTTCGGGCATCTTCCCCATTTCCCCGAGCGAAAGGAAGATGTAATCGGCCAGGAGAACCCCCATCTGGTTCCCGGTAACCAGCGTAAATTCCCCCGGAGAGGGGCCCTTTGGATCGGAAGGAACGGCTATGCCGAAACGGTCGGCGTCGGGATCGGTGGCCATGACGACATCGGCCTTCTTTTCCTTCCCCAGTTGTACGGCCATTTCAAGGGCGGCCGCCTCTTCGGGGTTGGGAAAGGCCACCGTGGGAAAATCCCCGTTGCCCTCGCGCTGTTCGGGCACGGTTGTGACGGCAAGCCCCAGGTCTCCCAGAACCTTTTCGACATGCAGCGCCCCCGTTCCGTGAAGGGGGGTGTACACGATGACCGCTTCCCCTGCCTTTGCCTTGACAAGGCCGGGCCTGTAAAGGCGGCTTTTGATCATGGCCTGGAAGGCCTCGTCCATTTCCCTGTCAATAAGGACGATAAGCCCCCGCGCTGCCGCCTGGTCAAAGTCCATTTCCCGTATGTCCCGCACCGCGTCGACTTCCCGGATGATCCCTTCGTCATGGGGGGGAATTACCTGGGAACCGTCGTTCCAGTACGCCTTGTAGCCATTGTACTCTGGGGGGTTGTGGCTTGCCGTTACGACAATGCCCGTGTCGCAGTGAAGGCGCCGTATCGTAAAGGAAAGTTCCGGCGTGGGCCTCATGGCCGAAAAGAGCCAGGTCTTGATGCCGTTTGCCGCGAAGATGGCGGCGGCGGCCCTGGCAAAGACATCCGAATAATGGCGGCTGTCGTAGGCGATGGCGGCGGAAAGCTCCCCCGCCTGGGCCTTTTCGGGGAAGGTCTTGACGATATAGGAGGCAAGCCCCTGGGTCGCGCTTTTTACCACGAGGGAATTTATGCGGTTATAGCCGCCCCCCATGATTCCCCGCAGCCCTCCGGTGCCGAATTCCAGTTTCCGGTAGAAGCGGTCTTCCAGCTCTTTCCAGTCTTTCGCCAGAAGCAGTTTTTCCACTTCGCCGCGAAACGCCTGATCTTTTTCCCTGGCCAGGTAGTCCCTGGCCTCTTTGACGATTGTTTCCTGATTCATGGATGTTCTCCCGGTTTGTATTCAGTATAGAAGAGCGGCCATGGGGACGCAAG
>JAIRXH010000199.1 GCA_031268385.1 Treponema sp.
CTTTCCCGGCTGGCTCAAGGTCGGCCTTCCCTTTACCTTTATCACGACAGGCGCCGCGGCGCTCTTCCTCTGGTTTGTGTGGCGGTAACAGCGCAGGTCCTCGCGTGACGCCGGACGGCAGCGCGAAAAAAAACGGCCGGAGGTTTCCCTCCGGCCGTTTTGTCCAAGCGAACGGGCGAATTCCCGTCCGGGATATTCAGGGAAGCGCTGATGTATTCGCATTCGAATACATCGGCGCTTCTTCAGTGAATCAGCTTACACAACCCCATGGGCTATCATGGAATCGGCGACTTTGATAAAGCCGGCGATATTCGCCCCCGCCACCAGGTTGCCCGGTTTGCCGTAGGTTTCACAGGCGTTTTTGCACTGGGTATATATGGAATCCATAATGCCGTGCAGTTTCACGTCCACTTCCTCAAAGGTCCACGAAAGGCGCATGGAATTCTGGGACATTTCCAGGGCGCTGGTAGCCACCCCGCCGGCATTGGCCGCCTTGGCGGGCCCGAACGAAACCCCGGAACTCTGGAAACAGGCCACCGCTTCCGGCGTGCTGGGCATATTGGCGCCCTCCGCCACCGCGATGACTCTGTTTTTGACCAGGACCGCCGCGGATTTCCCGTCCAGCTCATTCTGGGTAGCGCTGGGAAGGGCCACATCGCAGGGCACGGTCCATATTCCCCCGCAGCCTTCGGTATACGACGCCTTCGGCCTTTTCCCCAGATAGTCCTTGATCCGGCCCCGTTCCACTTCCTTGATCCGTTTCACCAGCGCCAGATCAATGCCTTCCTCGTCCACAATATACCCGTTTGAATCGGACAGGGCGACAACCTTGCCGCCCAGTGACTGGACCTTTTCGGTGGCGTAAATGGCCACGTTGCCGGAACCCGAAATAACTACCCGCTTGCCATTCCAGTCGGTTCCCCGGTCGGCCAGCATACGGGTGGTAAAATAAACCAGGCCGTATCCCGTGGCCTCTGTACGGGCTAAAGAGCCGCCGTAGGTCAGGCCTTTTCCGGTAAGAACCCCCGCGAAAGTATTGGTGAGCTTTTTGTACTGGCCGTACATATAGCCAATCTCCCGGCCGCCCACCCCAATATCCCCGGCGGGAACATCCGTATCGGGCCCTATGTGGCGGAACAATTCGGACATAAAAGCCTGGCAGAACCGCATAACCTCCATGTCGCTTTTCCCTTTCGGATCAAAGTCGCTGCCCCCCTTGCCGCCCCCTATGGGAGTAGTGGTCAGAGCGTTTTTGAAGATCTGCTCAAACCCCAAAAACTTGATAATCCCCAGATTTACCGAAGGATGCAGCCGCAGCCCCCCCTTGTAAGGCCCTATGGCGCTGTTAAACTGAACCCGGAAACCCCGGTTAATCTGAACCTGCCCTTTGTCGTCTATCCAGGGAACCCGGAACATAATCTGCCGTTCAGGCTCCACAATACGTTCCACGATTTTAAGCCGCGCTATTTCCGGCCGTTTCTGAACAACCGGTTCCAGAGACTCCACCACCTCCCGGACAGCCTGAATAAACTCCGGCTCCGCCGGGTTCCGGGCACAGACTACAGACAGTACGGAATCAACAAATGAACTCATGATATGCTCCTGTGACAAATTATAGGGATGAGCCGGTTTCACCATCGAGATTTCGAACTCACCTCGGATACATCATAATAAGGCAGCTTTACAACCTTGTAAAGGACGTTCTTTTCACTATTCACGCGGAAAAGCCGGAAAGGCCGCGCTTTTCATTGTTGCCGCGCCTGTGGTATACTGTCCGCCTGCCGGAGAAAAACCAATGGAACTGCACGAACTGCTGTTTGAATTCTGGAACAAATGGAGCGGCGATGTTTTCATCGCGGCAAGGCGCGTCTTTGTCGCCCTTCTCATAGCCCTTACCGGCAAGGTGCTCATAGGCGTCATCGAGCGGATCCTGAAAAAGATCACCAAAGGAAAACTGAAATCTGACGAGACGCTCAATTCCATACTAAAGCTCGTTATCACCTACGCGGTGATCATTATCTGTGTGATCATGATCCTCGATGTCTTCGGGATAAACACCACAAGCCTTATCGCCATACTCGGCGCAACCGGCGTGGCCGTGGGCCTTGCCCTCAGAGACACCTTGAGCAATATAGCCGCTGGGATCATTCTTGTCCTCCTCCGCCTGTACCGCAAGGGGGATTTTATCGAATGCGGCCAGGTCATGGGGACAGTACGTGACATGGACCTTTTTACCACCACCCTTGAAACAGCCGACGGCGTGTATGTTTCCGCCCCCAATTCCAGCATCTGGGGAACGCCCCTTAAAAACTATTCCAGAAATTCAAAACGCCGCATGGAGCTTGCGGCGAGGATTTCCTTTGACGATTCAATTGACAGGGCGTTTCAGGTTATGCGGGATATTATCGCGGAAGAAAGCCGCTTTCTCGCCGATCCCGCACCGCAGATCGTGGTCCAGTCGCTGGACAACAGCTTCGTAACCGTTTTGCTGCGGGCCTGGGTTCCCCTGGATGTCTACTGGGACGTGTACTGGGCGCAGATGAGGGGCATCAAGGAAAGGCTGGAAGCCGCGGGCCTCCGCCTTCCATATCCCCGGCAGGAACTGACCGTTATACGCGATCCTGCCTCTGCTCCTTCGCGGCCTCCCTCGGAATAAAGGAAGGGCAGTGCCGTCCCGTTGCCCGGAATACCTCGGCGGACGGCAAATTGAGGCTCATGATGCCGAAAACCGCGCAGGATCGGGGAAAGGCGGGATCCCAGGTAACACGGAAATAGGCGCATTTGACGCAGTTTGGCGGACGGTCGGGCGTTTCGCGGTTTTGCGTACCGGGGCTCATGGAATCATTATAGCTTATCAAGGTAGAAAGGACACCCTATAAATTTGTTAGGGGTCCTGTCAGGGGTAAAAGGTCCTCCTTGCGGAGGACGCTTGTACCCCTGCCACCCCCTGAAAAATCACCGGGTGTCCTTTCTACCTTGGTAACGTGAACAGGGCCGAAGGTGAAGCGTAGCTTCACCTTCGGCTGGGGAGTTTTACGGCGGCAGCGCGGGGTTCCAAGGCGGCGCGGAGTTTGGATGCCGTAAAACTCCAAGGGCACGTGGAGCAAAAACTCCGGCGGCGCGGCTCTTCGACCCTTCGCGCGGCCCGCTTGGATCCTCGCCGCCGTCAAAGTCCGCGCCGCATGAAGCATACGCGCGGCGGCCAACGTTGGTTATTTCCGGCTTTCCAGCAGTTTATCCCGTTTTTCGGCGGCTTTGCCGTGAAACGGGTCCAGGGCGCAGGTTTGTTCGTAATCCGCGAGGGCTTTGTCCTTTTCCCCCAGCAGGGTGTAGGCAAGGCCCCGTTCATAGTAAGCGCCCGTATTGTACGGGTCCAAGTCGATGGCGCGGGACAGGTCTTCGACGGCTTCCCGGGCGTC
>JAIRXH010000125.1 GCA_031268385.1 Treponema sp.
TGGCTTTCGAAAAATACCTGATTGCCCTTTTAAAGTTCCTCCGCATAAACAGGATGTAGCCCGCTTGGTAAAGGATGTCGGCGTTATACGAATCATACTTTGCGGCCAGCCTGAAGTCCTCAAGCGCCTTGTCCATGTCCCCCTTCTCCTTCCACACTATTCCCCGGTAGTACAGGGCCCAGCCGGAACATCTCGGCTCGGCCCAGCACGCAATGGACTGGTTAAGGTCCGCGAGGGCGGCGTCCAAATCACCCTTCTCGTAGTAAGAGATGCCCCTGTTTGACCAATACGAGCCGTAGTTGGGAGGCGACAGGGGGATACAGTGGGTATAGTCGGCGATAGCCTTGTCGTACTCGCCAAGCTCGCGGTACAGGTTCCCCCGGCTGTTCCAGCCGTCAGGGTTCCGGGGCGAAAGGGCGATCATGCGGGTATAGTCCGCCAGGGCCTTTTCCGTTTCCCCTTTCCGCTTATAGGTGGAAGCCCGGATTTCAAAAAGAGTAAAATTGTCCGGGTCCTCGCTCAGGGCCGTGGTAAACACTTCGATGGCCCCGTCATAATCCCCCTGCTGGCTCAGCTCGGAGCCCTGGTAATAATAATCCATAGCAGTCATATAACGGCTCCTTTTTTTCGACTATACCGCCCCGGCAGGGGGAAGGCAAGGGCACGCACGCCCCGGAACATCCACGGAGGGGAAAAACCCCACAGCAGCCTGGAATTTTGCGGCATCCAGACCGTACACCACTCCCAAACGGCACGCCCCCGCCGCAAAACTCCCAAGGCAAAACCCGCGCAGGGGGGCCCATTGAATTTCCCGTTCTTTCAACTGTATTATTTCCGTTATGGAACAAGGCGATACACTGGGTAAAAAAGTTTTTCTTTTGTATCCCCACAGCGTTATTCGTGAGGAAATGCTTGACATTCTTATTATGAGCGGCTTTGAGACCTATACCCTGAAAGATCACAAACGGGCCGTAAAACTGCTGGAAAAATTTCCCGGGTCCATCATGTTTGTAAACATAGACGAGGGTATACCGGAAAAAGAATGGGAGGCGTACATCAGGGATCTGCAGGAAAACCCGAAGACTCAGAGATCCAGACTGGGGATACTGTCGTACAACCAGGACAGGGCGCTCATGGAAAAGTACCTTATGAAGCTTTCGGTTCCCTGCGGGTACATACAGCTTAAACTGGGAATACAGCAGAGTACCAGGATCATCCTTAACGCCCTTGACGCGAATGAGGCAAAGGGCCGCCGCAAATATATACGCGCCTTCTGCGAAGACGATCCCAATGCCACGATGAATTACAAATGCGCCGAAGGTCTTTTTCAGGGAAAAATTCTTGACATAAGTTCCGCGGGAACCGCCGCCAGAATAGGCGGTTTTCCCGAATCGGCCCCCAATACCCTGCTCAAAAGCGTACAACTGAAACTCCGCAGCGGCCTTGTCATGGTCGACGCCGTTCTCATGGGAAAAAGGCGGGACGACATGGACGTTTACATCCTGCTGTTTGATCCTTCCAAAACGAACGAAGACGGTAAAATGGTAATACACCGGTACATCAAACAGAGCCTGCAAAAATACATCGATCAGCTCACCGTGTAGGGGCCTTGAATCAGCGCTTCCTTAGTGCGCGAAGTTCCGCGGCAAGCGCTTCGGCGCCGCCGTCCGTTTCCAGGGAAAGATCCCGTTCTTCGTTGTCCCCGCTCCGGTAATGAATCACAAGAAGGGGCGTCTTGGGCGCAAGGATCCGTTTCCACAGTTTTTTTTCGGCAATGATACCGGCGGAAAAGATGCTGTCCGCCGGTATGAAGATCGTTCTTTCCTGCGGAGGCTCGCCGCCCGAGACAGACCTGGCGGCGGCCTGCAGCCAGTTTTCCTGGGGAAAATGATGAAAGCGGAAGCCCCCGGATGTGGCGATGACAAGGCCCCACAATCCGGAAATCCCCGCGGCTTCAAATTCGTCCCACCCGGAAACGTACTTTCCCAGCCTGTAGGCAAGCACTTTTTCGCCGTACCGTTCGGCATATTTCCGCCAGAATGCTTCAGGATCCGAATCCTTTCCTTTTCCACGCGCCATATAGTTTATTATTTCCCGTGTTCAATATATAATTGAATATACATAAGCGCAAGGAGGATATATGCCGCTTACCAGCAATGAAACCGTTTACGCAAGTTTTGATGAAATGCGCGAATTTATGCGCCTGGCCTTTATCGCCGCCGGTGTTCCGGCGGAAGACGCCGCTATTTGCGCCGATGTGCTTATAGAATCGGACAAGCGGGGCATAGATTCCCACGGCGTCGGCCGGCTCAAACCCATCTATATAGACCGTATAAAAGAAGGCATACAGTTCCCCAAAACCAACTTTGAAATTGTGCGGGAAACCCCTTCAACCGCCGTCGTTGACGGTCATGACGGTATGGGCCACGTAATCGCCGTCAAGGCCATGAAGATGACTATAGACAAGGCGAAAAAATGCGGGCTGGGCATGACGGCGGTGCGCAATTCCACCCATTACGGCATCGCCGGCTATTATGCCCTCATGGCGGCCAGGGAAAACATGATCTGTTTTACCGGTACCAATGCCCGTCCTTCCATAGCGCCTACCTTCGGCGTGGAAAACATGCTGGGCACCAATCCGCTGACCATAGGTTTTCCTACCGATGAAGATTTCCCTTTCGTCATAGACTGCGCGACATCCATTACCCAGCGGGGCAAGATAGAGCACTACGCAAGGATCAACAAGACCATGCCCGCAGGCTGGGTCATTGACGGAAAGGGAAACACCGTTACCGATCCCGCTATCGCGCTCAAGGGCCTCGTCGCGGGAACCTGCGCCCTTACCCCGATGGGAGGCATAGGCGAGGAACTGGCCGGCTACAAGGGCTACGGCTGGGCAACGGTCGTGGAAGTCCTGTCCGCGGCGCTGCAGGGCGGCTCCTTTCTCAAGACCCTTGCCGGGATAAATCCCGACGGCAGCCACCGGCCCTATCACTTGGGACATTTCTTCATCGCCATAGATATCAACGCCTTTACCGATCCCGCCGCCTTCAGGAAAACCGCCGGGGACATACTGCGGGAATTAAGGGCATCCAAAAAGGCGGAAGGACAGGACAGGATCTACACCGCGGGCGAAAAGGAATACCTTGCGTTCCTCGAACGGAGCAAAAAAGGCATTCCCGTCAACCCGGCGGTACGGGCATCCCTTACCGCGGTCAGGGATGAAAACAACGTCGATTATACTTTCCCCTGGGAAAAATAAATGGGTTCTTTCGGCGTATCAAAACCCTGGACAATCCTCGCCCCCACAGGACAAGGCGTCTGCATCGCGGCGGAGGAACTTTCGCATTACATGGATCTTCTGCGAAGCAGGGCGGGCCTTCCGTCCGCGCCGCCTGTAATTATGGACTCGGCGGGTCCCGCGCCCGGCGATGCGGTTCCCGTTATCCTTCTTAACGCCGGAGACGGCGGGCCCTCTGGAAACGGCTATTCCTGGCGGCTGGGCCGGGACCGGATCGAAATCTACGGCGATTCAAACCGGGGGCTGTGCAACGGCGTATTCGACTTTCTTGACGCGCTGGGAATACGCTGGCCGGAAAGCGGCCGCGAGCAGTTTCCTTCTCCGGCGGCGGGCGGCGAGTATCCGCTGGCGCGGGAAAAGGCCTACGCCGCTTCCGTGAAAGGACCCGAAAACAGGCGGCGCTTTGTCATTCCGTCCGGGGAAACGCCGAAAAAGGCGGCCGGCCTTGTCCGCTGGGCCGCCCGGAACCGCTGCGACGCCATCGTCGTCTCCCTGCGGGATACGCCGCCTCCAAATGCCGCCCGTTACAGCCTCATCGTGGAAAGGGGCGGCTGGGATCTTTCGCTCCTTGTACCCCGCCGGTATTTTTTCTTCCACCGGGATCTTTTCCGCATGGAAGAAGGCAGGCGGACAAGGCGTTACAATTTCTGCCCAACCAACCCCGACACCATTGCCATTCTCGGAAAAGAGCTTGCAAGACTGTGCCGCAGGATACGGTCCCAGGCGAAAAAAACACGGCCCCGGACGGAAAGCTCCGGCGCGGCGGAAGCGGAAGAGTCCGTCTGGCATCTCTGGCCCGACCGGGGACATGAAAAAACTTGGTGTTCCTGCCCCGCCTGCCGCGCCTTCAGCCTGGAGGAGCAGAACCGCATTGCGGCAAACGCCGCCGCCGCCGTACTTGAGGAAACGGCGCCCGGCGCGCGGCTTTCGTACCTTGCGGAAAACCCGGACGAGGAAGATTCGGGGGGCAATGTTCCCGAAC
Organism: Treponema sp.; assembly: GCA_031268385.1. Lineage (GTDB taxonomy): Bacteria > Spirochaetota > Spirochaetia > Treponematales > Breznakiellaceae > JAIROE01. Next base: position 4,284 of record JAIRXH010000125.1, read on the forward strand.
TTTCCCTGAGGCCCGGCATATTCGTGCTGGACAAACACTACAACCCCAGCGCCGCGCCCACCGCGCCCGCCGCCGCTATATAAAAAACAGGATGCATTTTCAGCCGGCGGACCAGAATAAAGATCACCGCGAAAAGCACACATTCACGCCATTTGAGGATCTCGTACCACACCGTAAAGCCGCTGTTGTACAGCGGAATACGCAGGGCCGAAAAAGCCGCGGCGGCAAGAAGCCCGGCGGCGGCGGGGCGGAGCCCCCGGAAAACAGCGGCGACAACGCGGTTTGTCTTGAAGGCGGCAAACACGCGGGAAACAATTATGATAATCACTATGGACGGCAAGGCAAGGCCGAATCCCGCGGCAAGCGCCCCTGGAATTCCCCCGGCAAGAAAACCCGCCTGCACGCCCATGTTGATCCCTATTGCACCCGGAGAACACTGCGCCAGGGCGAGAAGGTCCCCGACTTTTTCACTGCCAAGCCATGTGTATTTTTCGGCAAGCTCATATAAAAAAGGCAGCACGGCAAGACCGCCGCCCACGGAAAAAAGTCCTATCTTGCAGAATTCGGCGAAGAGCAGAAGAAGATTCACCTGCCGCCTTCCCCGCCGGCGGCGTCTCCGCCGGAATCCGGCCCGACTTTTCCTGTCCTGTAAAGAAAGAAGCCGGCAACTCCGGCGCCCGTTACGACAAGAACGGGCGACGCGCTTAACACGGCCTGAAGACAAAAGGCCAGGATGAAAATCACGACGGCCCTGACATCCGCGAACACCCCCTTAAGGAGCTTGAGAAGGGTATCAAGAATCAGCGCGCCCACGGCAATTCTGATGCCGGCAAAAACGTGCTGCACCGCCCTGTATTCCGCGAAACGTTTGATAAAGACGGAAACGATGATCATGATGAGCATGCCCGGCGCCAGAAAGCTCACCGTCGCCGCTATGCCGCCGGCCGGGCCCTTCCGCTTGCAGCCTATAAAGGTGGCGGTATTTACCGCGATGATCCCCGGAGTAATTTGGGCGATGGTGTAGTAATCCATCACCTCATCCATAGTGACCCAGTTCTTCTTTCCCATGACTTCCCGTTCAAGTACGGGGATCATGGCATAGCCGCCGCCAAAGGTCATGCAGCCTATTTTTATGAAGGTCCAGATCAACTCAAGGTATTCTTTCATCCTGCACATCCTGATGTAACGCAGATTAACTTGCGGCTAATCAGTGTTACCCTTTTTCCTTTTTCATAACGGCAATGTTAAGCTCGTCAAGCTGTTTGGCATCCACCTCGGAGGGACTGCCGTCCATGGGATTTACGGCAAAGGAATTTTTGGGAAAGGCGATAACTTCCTTGATGGAACTTTCACCGGCCATAAGCATGACAAGCCGGTCAAGCCCCGGAGCAATGCCGCCGTGGGGGGGCGCCCCGTATTTGAAAGCCTCGGTCAGAAAACCGAAGCGCCTTTCCGCCTCTTCATCACTGAAACCGGCAATTTTGAAGATGCGCTTTTGAAGCTCCGGATCATGAACGCGGATGGAACCCGAGGCCAGTTCATAACCGTTAAGAACAAGATCGTACAGATCGCCTTTGACCTGTCCGGGATCGCTTTCCAGTACGGCATGGTATTGTTCCTGGGGCCAGGTAAAAAGATGATGAGCGGCTTCCCAGCGGCTTTCTTCCCCGTTCCACTCAAACATGGGAAAGTCCACAATCCAGACAAATTCAAAACGCGGCGAAGAAGGATCGTGCCCGGCAAGGCCAAGATCCCGTCCCAGCCTGGAACGTACCGCTCCAAGGGCGGTATTGGCGACGCTTCGTTTCGCGTCGGCAGCCATGAGAATAAGGTCCCCCGTTTCGGCGCCCAGGCCGCGGAGAATCTCCGCCGCGTTGACGCTGAAAAATTTCGCGGCGCCGCCTTCAAGCGGAGAGGAATTTTCGCCCTCTTGCGCCGCGCCGTCCCGCGCCGCGTCTCCCCGGACCTTCATCCAGGCAAGACCCTTTGCCTTGTATATCTTCGCGACGGCTTCAAGCTCCTCTATCTGCTTCCGGGAGCGGGAAGCGCCGCCCTTAAACACCAGCGCCTTTACCGCTCCTCCCGCGGCTACCGCATCCTTAAAGACCGGGAATGTTCCCTTTTCAACATAGGGACCAAAATCCAGAAGCTCCATGCCAAAGCGGAGATCGGGCTTGTCCGTACCGTAGCGTTCCTGGGCTTCCTCATAGGAAAGGCGCCTGAAACTGGCCGGCAGCTGTACGCCCAGAACTTTCCTGAACACATGGCCCATGAGCCCTTCGGTCATGGAAAGAATATCGTCGCGTCCGGCAAAAGACATCTCTATGTCTATCTGGGTAAACTCGGGCTGACGGTCCCCCCTGGCATCCTCGTCCCGGTAACAGCGGGCAATCTGAAAGTACTTTTCAAACCCGGCGGCCATGAGAAGCTGCTTGTAAAGCTGGGGCGACTGGGGAAGGGCGTAAAATTTTCCCGGATAGAGCCTTGAAGGAACAAGATAATCGCGGGCGCCTTCGGGGGTGGATTTGATGAATGTGGGCGTCTCTATCTCGTAAAACCCCTGAGTGGTCATCCATTCCCGCACCGCGAAGGCCGTCTCATGCCTCATGCGTATTCTTTTTTGCATGGCGGCGGATCTAAGATCCAGGTAACGGTACGCAAGGCGAAGATCCTCATTGGCCCTGGTTTCCTCATCAATCTGAAAGGGAAGCGCCGAGGATTTATTGAGAACAAGGATACGCTCCGCGTCCACTTCTATCTCGCCTGTGGCCATTTCGGGATTCACCATGCCGGAAGGACGCGGCCGCACCGCGCCTTCCACGGCGATGCAGTATTCGTTCCTGAGTTCGGCGGCCGCCGCGGCAAGCTCCGGCTTGAGAACCGGGTCCACCACCACCTGGGTAATGCCCCAGCGGTCCCTCATGTTGATAAAGGATATGCCGCCGTGATCGCGCCTGCGGTGTACCCATCCGTTCAGCACGACAGTCTTTCCCGCGTCGGTTCCCCGCAGGCCGCCGCAGGTAACAGTACGTTTCATGGTTTCCATATTGCCGTAATACTAACACATTACTACAATTAGATCATGAGGCCGCGCAGACGGCGTCCGTAAATCCATTCTTCTGTGAAGGCGAAACGGGACATGCAGTTTGAACTTACCGAAGCCCTGATCGACGACATTCTTTTTTCCATGGAAGATCAGGAAGGGGAATTTTTTATTGATACGGAAAAAAGCGTCATCGGAAATACGGACGAATTCGACATTCCCATACAGCCGGATGAAGACCATTATCTTCCCATTCCCGACTGGGATTCTTCCGACGGTTTCAGGCTTATGGAACGCTTTGCCGCCCAGCTCAGGAGTCCTATTGTCCGGGGCGAACTTTCCGCCGCGCTGAACAGGGGCAAGGGGGTCTTCCGGGCCTTCAAGGATATACTGGGGCGGCATCCCGAAACGGAGCGGCACTGGTTCGCCTACAAAGAACGGGAGATGAAGAAAGAAATCATCAAGTGGTACAACGCGCTGCGGGAAGAATGGGGACTGGAGCGCATAGGCGGTGAACCTGAGGAAACAGGCGATCTGATCCTGGAAGATTTCCGCTTCCGGCCTTCCGTAGAAAAGGACAGGGCGGCGGCGGTAAAACTGCACGATCTCTGCCGGAGCGAGGCGGCGAATATGGCGGAAACCCCCGCCGCGGATGAAAACTTCCCTGGAGATCTCGCGTTTACCGCGGAAACCGTGGGCGGGGAATTCGCGGGGTGCGTTTGGGGAATACGCCGGGGAACATCCCTTCACATCGCCGCGCTTGAAGTCAAACCGGAATACCGGGGCCTGGGCATAGGTGAAACGCTTATCTCCCGTTTTCTGGAACAGATAGACCAGGGCGGAACCGGCGTCATCAGTATTGAGCTTCCGTCCGGGGCGGAAGGCTTTTCCCGGGTGCTGCACCGGAACGGCTTCCGCGCCACGTCGGTACGGTATTGTCTAAACGCCGAAAATATGTCATCCTGAAGCCGCGTGCATACTACAGGAAATACAGGGAAAAATCATGCCTCCGAAATTTGACAAAGAAAAAACAAAAAAAAACATTGCGGTAATTCTGGACAAGGTTAAAAACGAAGCGGATCCGGAAATTCTTGATAAATACCGTTCTCTTTTCAGAAAGGAGGTTTCCCTGTTCAGCCGCTCCTACGCGGCGGCGTATCTTCTCATGCTTTACGAACAGGGGAATTCCGGGCGTTCCGGCAGGCACGGTTCACGGGACGGTTTTGTCAGGCAGAAGACGCGGGACCGGGATCAGGAACAGCCGGGAAATTCCGAAGACAGCGGGAGCGGCCGCGCCGAAGGAGAGGAAGGCCGGTATCCCCTTGCCGAGGAAGATTCAAAGTACCTTTTTATCAGCATAGGGCGGAACCGGCGCGTGTTTCCCCGCGAAATACTGGGCCTTATCAACGCCAAGACCGGCGTACCAAGGGAAGACGTGGGGGCCATCCGCATTCTGGACAAATATTCCTTTGTGCAGGTCCGGGACAGTTCGGCCGATGCCGTCATCGAAGCCCTCAACGGAAAACCTTTCCGGGGAAGGGTTCTGCAGGTCAACTACGCCCATACCCGCAGGGACGCGCCGGACTTGGAGACGCCTGAGGAATACGCGGACGAAAGCGGATCAGGGAGCGGTCAGGAACAGGATGAAAATTATCCTGACAAAGAAAACATTTAATCCTATCCCCGCGAGCAGAAGAATCCACGATATTGTTTCAAGCGCGTAAGCGGTAATATTACAGCGGCGGGCAAGGGCGGCCGGTCTGCCGGGAACCGCGCCGAATGTGGCAAAGGGGTCCCTGGGTTCATGGGGAATTTCCCCATGCGAAACTGCCCCTCCCTTGGGGCCGGAAGGATCCGCGCCGCCGCCTTCCGGGCCGTCAAGGGCCCCGTAAACATACCAGCCGTCCTTCTTCTTTTGTTCCCGCTCCGGAATTAAAAGCGGGATCCGTTCCCGCATTTCACCGGTCAATGTTTCAAGACGGCATGAACCGTACCATTCACCGCCGGGCAGGCGGCATCTGCCCTCCCCGCCGGGAAGATAACGGAAAGGCAGCCTGACAAGATCCCGGTATGCCCTGAAAATCCGGGCGCGCCGCCAGAGACGGCTGTACGCCATCGTAAAAAGCACCCCCGGAGGAACAAGGGGAAAAAGCGGAATAAAGATCGCGACAAGGGAAGTTATTACCGTAAGGCGGAAAGCGGGCCGGTAAAGAAAATTGACAGCTATGAAGATCTCGCAAAGCGCCCCCATAACAAGGGCATACGGGGTAAGAACATTCCAGTATTCGTTCCGGTGCCGGCCGGCCCGTATCGCGCGCGCCGTAAGGGAATGATCCGGGCCGTCATAAAAGATCACAAGCAGGGGGTTTCCCCTTGTGGAAACAAAGGTCCAGCGGTTGTCCCGGAGCGCGAGTTCTCCCCCCACAAAAACCTTGGCCCCTTCGTTCAGGGCCGATATGCGGTTCCAGCGTATGCGTTCGGGAGTCTCCTCGCCGGGATCGAAGGTTTCGGGAAAACCTTCCTGCATGGGCAAAAGCCAAGTCCGCGCCCCGGCCAGACTTACCGGAATGGTAAGGGTATCGCTGCGCACCCACAGTGTGTGGCTGTCGGTAACCGACTCAAAGCCCCCGATAAAACGGAACTCCCCGCCTCCGGTACTGCGGCAGATCCCGTAATCAAGAATGGGCCTTTGGCGGAGTTCGTCGATGCGACGCCTGAAAACCCTCCACGTATGGCGGCCCGTGAAAGCTCCGGCCACCGGTACAAGGCCATACCAGAAAACGACTATGGCAACGATAACTAGAAAATCGGAAATCCGCAGTGTATAATTCCTCCCATGTACGGAGATTCTTCATGCGGGAACAGCTGATCCGGCGTATTACCGTAGGCGACATCGCCACCAACTGCTGGATCTACGGCATTGATGACGCGTGCGCCCTTATCGATCCCGGCGCCGAGGCGGACAGGATCATTGCGGCTCTCGAGCGGCTCAACATGCGCCCCCTGTATATTCTACTTACACACGGACACTTTGACCATATCGCCGCGCTTCCCGCCCTGGCCGCCCATTACGGAAAAACAACCGGCGCGGAAACAGACAGCGCAAAGACCGGTAACGCGCCGGTTATCGCCGTTCACCGCCCGGACGCGGAGTACTTTGGCCCCGCGTCCCTCGAAGTCCACAGGCACAGCTTCGCCGCCGCCGCGGGAAACGCCGCTTATGTGGACGCCTTGTGGAACGGCATGCCGGAGCCGGACCGTCTTCTTGAAGACGGGGATGAAATAGGTCCTTTTACCGTCCTCTCCCTTCCGGGCCATACGAGGGGAAGCGCCGCATTCTACGACAGATCCGGGGGCGTCCTTTTCAGCGGGGACACCCTCTTCCGCGGCGGTTATGGACGCACCGATCTTCCCGGCGGAAACAGCGCCGGCATACGTCAAAGCCTCAAAAAACTTCTTGCCATGGACAAAAATATACGGGTTTATCCGGGCCACGGACCCGAAACAACAATAGGAAGGGAAACTTCCCTGCTTCAGGACATGCCATAAAATTGCGTGTCCCGGCGGCAGACCGCCCTGCCGTCCGGGCCTCGTTAATGCGAAAGCACCCCGGTAATGTCAAAGCAGTAGTCGCCAAGTTTTTCTATGCGCCGGACAAGATCGATAAAGAGCAGTTCCGTCTTTACATCCACCCCGGCCTCTATACGCTTGCGGCCCAGTTTGCGGAGGCGGTTTCTTGACTTGTCAATGTCCGCCTCCAGAGATTCGGCGCGCCCCCTTTCTTCCGGGGTAAGCCGTTTTCCCAGATGTTCCTGCAGAAAGCCGAGGAAATCTTCCACCTGGGCAATATAGGGACCCAGGGCTTCCATTTCCTTTTCCCTGAAAATGTGGTTTTTCTTGACGCTCCGTTCCAGAAGCAGGCTGATGCTGTAACAGTCGTCCGACATGTCTTCCAGATCGGCAATGATGCGCAGCAGCTGGGAAACGCGGTGTTCCGAACGGCGGTTAAGATGTTCACGGGTACATTCAATAATAAAAGCGGTCAGGGCTTCCCGCATTTCGTCGGCGTATTCTTCCTTTTCCTTCATTTCCCCCACAAGGGCGTTAACGGCCCCTTCCCTGTCCTCCGTTTCCCTCAGCGTCCTGAGCACTTCGCTTACCCTGGCGTACATGGAAGAAGAGATCCCCGCCATGTCGCGTATCTCCTTTTCCGCCCGGAGTATGTTCAGTTCGGGGGTATCCTGCAGGGCGCCGGACTGATACGCCAGATGGTAATGCTCGGGAAGGGCCTCGTTCCTGTCGTCCTTGACAAGAAAGGAAACCAGTGCGGCAAAGGGTTTGACAAAAGGTAGGAACAGCAGGGTATTTATCACATTAAACATCGTATGCAGCATGGCAAGATGGGCGGGAATCAGGGGATCATGTATCGCGCCGATGGTTCCGGGGGTAAGAATGTCTACCATCGCAAGCAGGGGCCTTAAAAGCGGCAGAGCCCAGAATGTGCCTATAACATTGAAAAGTATATGAACCAGGGCGGCCCGTTTTGCCGCTGTTTTGGTTCCTACAGCCGCCAGGGCCGCATCAATCGTGGTGCCGATATTGGCCCCCAGGATCATGGCGGCGGCCATTTCATAGCCTACCACGCCGTTAAAAGCCATGGTCAGCATGATGGCGGTTGAGGCGCTGGAGGAATGGGTGATCAGGGTCATCAACAGCCCCGCGCCGGCGCCAATAAGGGATGAGACAAACCCGAAATTCGACAGTGAGGCAATGATATTGACACTGTTCCCCAGGGGAGGCATGGATTTGGTAAGGAAATCAAGGCCCAGAAAAAGAATACCGAATCCCAGGAGCACTTCCCCCAGATTCCGGTATTTCCATTTTATGACGCGGGCAATAAAGCCTATGCCCACAGCCGGCAGGGCCAGAACCGAAATGTCCAGCGAGAAACCCACCAGGGACACGATCCAGGCGGTAACGGTGGTCCCGATATTCGCCCCCATGATCACCCCTATGGACTGTATAAGGGTAAGGAGGCCGGCGTTTACAAAGGATACCACCATGACGGTAGTCGCCGAAGAAGACTGGATAATGGCGGTTATCACAAATCCGGTCAGGACCCCCATAAGACGGCTTCCCGTCATAAAATTAAGGATCCGCTGCAGGCGATCACCGGCGGCCTGCTGTATGCCGTCGCTCATCACCTTCATTCCATAAAGGAAAAGGCAAAGCGCCCCGGCTATACGGAATAAAACGCCTATTACACCCATAATCGTACTATAGGGACTTTCCCCAAAAAAAACCAGCCCGGAAAAGGGGATGGTTACAGGTCTTCGGTGGCGCCGTCCTGTATGTTTTTGATATAAAAATCCATGGCGGTAAGACGGATCTGCACGCTGTCTTCCTTGGCGGAACCATCCTTGTGTGATTTAAGAACGGCCACAAGATTATCGATGAGTTTCTTCCCCTGATTCATGCCCAAACCGTCGGCTTCCCCGCCCAATTTCGCCAATTTGTCTATATTTCCGCCGTCCAGATTCCCCAAACCGGCTGAGGTGATATTTGATATACAGCCTTCAAGTTCACCGCGCAAACCCTCTACCGTCATAGCAAACTCCCTTAAACCACCCCAAAGGGCGTAATATACTTTTCAGTATATGTAAATTTATCACAAAATAAAAGGATTTTCCACGTTTTTTGCGGATTCGACCGTGCGTTTTTTCAGTGCTCCCGAAGCTGCTCCATAAGGGTGGCGTTCTGATCATTGCTGCGAACCAGCCGCCGGGCCAGCAGCTTTGAAAGAAAAATCCCGTAATAAGGGTATTCCCGGATGATGTTGACCAGGGTTTTGCGGGTCAAAAGGACGAGTTTTCCCGGTCCTTCGGCCCGTACAGAGGCGGAACGCCGTTGATTCAGGAGAAAGGCGATTTCGCCCATAAAAATATCCTGGGGCGAAAGCCTTCCCACCGGTTTCAGGTTGTGAAAAACAGTGTAGTTGCCGCTTATAATATAGTACAGATAATCGCTGGGCTCATCCTCCCTGAGTACAATATCTCCTTTTTTCACACTGACAACCTGTTCATGGGAAAAACCGACGGGAATTTCATGCTCCACCGATGTATCATGCTTCAATATAAGGGACACCTGATTGCCCTTTTCGTTGTATTTAAGTTCGGTAGAAAAAACCGACGCCATATGTATGCCCCTGCCGTGGAGGCTCATTACGTCCTGGGTGGCGACTTTATGAAGATGGGCTTTGACATCGAAACCTTTTCCCTCATCCCGTATGGTAAAAATGGTCTTGTCACTCTGTATGTCCCAGAGGAATTCCACCTTTTTTGCCCGTACCACCGGATCTTTGCATTTCAGGGCCACCAGATCCACCACGGAAAGACCGTTCTCCATGGCTTCGGTCTTTTCCTCGTAGGTAATGCCGCAGTTCCCGTGTTCGACGGCATTGATGATAAGCTCCCCCAGTGCAAGCTGAAGGTGCATTTTTTTATCGGGGTTGATAAGGCCCCGCTGGGCAAGAATGGTGGCTCCGATTCCGGCGTAGAGCGGAACGGCAAGAATATCATTCTCTATGGTAAAACTGCCCGAAGCCCCGTCCAGCAGATTGCGGGAAAATTCCCGTTGAAAAATAATCTGATAATTCTGCTCGATGATCTGGATATTTTTGATGATGTGGGATCGAAGCCGGTAATTGTCCAGCATGGCAAGAACGTTGATGGCCTTGTATTTCTTGAGCAGCGCTTCCTCGTTGTCTTTGTCTCCCGAAAATATTCCCAGAATGCCAAAATTGAGGATGCGTTTGTCCTCGCGTATATGGGAAACAATGCTGTCTATATTAATGACAGGATCGGAAAAATTGATGATTACAATCTCGGGAAGATCGTAACTCAGAAAATCAAGAATCTCCTCTTCTTTGAGGAGAAACCGAAGGTCATATCCCACTCTGGGATTCTGTTTAAAGACCATTTCAAGATTTTTTTTAATTTCCTCATCCGAATTCACGATGCCTAAAAAGCCCATGATCCTTTTATCCTCCGTACTTTTGACAATCTGACGTCTCTTTTAAAGCCTCAATCCCGAAAAAACCCTGGCTTAACGCTGTATTCTCGCCGATCCGCCGGACGCGAAAGCCTCCACCTGATCGCATCTCACCATGGAAACATCCCCCGGCGTGGTTGTTAAAAGGGCGCCGTGCGCCCAGCCCAGACGAAGGGCCTCTTCCGGATCTTTGCCTGAAAGGAGGCCGTAAAAAAGCCCCGCGGCAAAACCGTCGCCGCCGCCTACCCTGTCGTACACGTCAAGTTCCGCGACGGGGGCCCGGTAACTTTTGCCGTCAATCCACAGTACGGCGCTCCAGGAATGGCGGCCGGCGGAATGGACATCCCGAAGGGTAGTGGCGACGGCGCGTATATTGGGAAAATCCGAAACCACCCTTTCCATCATGGCAAAAAAGGCGGAAGGGTCAAGTCTGTCCCCGCCGCATATTTCCGGGCCCTTGAGCCCCAGTCCCTTCTGCAAATCTTCTTCGTTTCCTACAAGAACATCGACATAAGCGGCGATTTTCCTCAGTATTTTTTCGGGTCCGCCGCCTTCGGCGCCGGGAGAAAAACCGGCCGCGGCCCAGAGTTTGGCCCGGTAATTAAGGTCGAAAGAGACCACCGCGCCCGCTTTCTTCGCCGCCTGCATGGCCTCGATTACCAGTTCGGAGGTCGTGGGCGACAGGGCGCTGAAAATGCCCCCCGAGTGGAACCACCGTACCCCCCGGGCGAAAATTTCCTCCCAGTTAAAGCTGCCCGGCTTGAGCCGCTGGGCCGCCTCGTTGGAGCGGTTGTAGAACACCACCGGCGCGCGCGCGCCGTATCCCCGGTCGCTCCATACGATGGCCATATTGGGGCCCCGGACGCCGTCGTATTCAAAGCGACGGTAGTAGGGAGTAACCCCCGCACGCCGCACCGCCGCCTCGATGCGCCTGCCTATGGGGTAGTCGGCCATGGCGCTGGCTATGGCGCCTCTCATGCCGAAACAGGAAGACAGATTGGCGGCCACATTGTATTCCCCCCCGGAAACATGCAGGGTGTACGTATCCGCCTCGGCGAAGGGAATCACCCCCGGATCAAGCCGGGTAACCAGCGCCCCAAGCGCCAGGAGATCATGTGTTGTCCCGGCGGCGCCGGGTATATGCAACGGTGTCATAAAAGCCTCATACCGTATACGTTGACGCGCTCGTCGCGCCGCCCTTTCCGGTCCAGTTTGTGTGAAAAAATTCCCCCCTGGGCCTGTCCACCCGCTCGTAGGTATGGGCGCCAAAATAATCCCGCTGGGCCTGCAGCAGATTTGCCGGAAGCCGTTCGTTCCGGTAACCGTCAAAATAGGCCAGAGCGCTCAACAGGGCCGGGGCGGGCACACCGTTTCTTACCACAGACGCGGCGACCCGCCGCCAGGGTTCCTGCGCTTCCTCAATAACCCGCGTAAAGAAAGGATCGAGAAGCAGGTTTTCCAGATCGGGCTTTTTGTCAAACGCTTCCTTTATTTTGCCCAGAAAGGCCGACCGTATAATGCAGCCTCCCCGCCACATGAGGGCTATGCCCCCGTAATTAAGGTTCCATTTGTATGTCCTGGCGGCTTCCCGCATAAGCAGATAGCCCTGCGCGTAGGAGACCACCTTGGCGGCGTACAGGGCCTTTCCCAGATCCTCGGTAAAGGCGGACTGGTCGGCCGGTTTTTCAATTACGGGACCCGAAAAAATTTTCCCCGCCCGCACCCGTTCGGCTTTGGCGGCCGAAAGGCAGCGGCTGAACACCGCCTCTCCAATGAGGGTCAGCGGCACGCCGAATTCCAGCGCCGCTATGCCGGTCCATTTGCCGGTTCCCTTTTGACCGGCCGTATCGAGTATTTTTTCGGCAAGCGGCCGACCGTCCCCGTCTTTGAACCGGAGTATGTCCCTGGTTATCCCGACAAGGTAACTGTCAAGGTTTCCCGCGTTCCACTCTTCAAACACGTCGCCCATTTTTTCGTGGGAAAAGCCCAGTATTTTTTTCATGATGTCGTAAGTTTCGGCGATAAGCTGCATGTCGCCGTATTCAATGCCGTTATGAACCATTTTGACAAAATGGCCGGCGCCGTTTTCACCGACCCAGTCGCAGCAGGGGTTTCCGCCGGCCCTGGCCGCGACAGCCTGCAGGATGGGCTTTACCAGCGGCCAGGCGGCGGGAGATCCCCCCGGCATGATGGAAGGACCGGTCAGGGCGCCTTCTTCCCCGCCCGAAACTCCCGTTCCTATGTACAAAAGCCCCCGTGATTCCACAAAGGCGGTGCGGCGTATGGTATCCTGGTAATTGGAATTTCCCCCGTCAATAATGACGTCGCCCTTCTCCAAAACCTCCAGAAGCTGCCGTATGGTTTCATCCACCGCCTCGCCGGCCTTGACCATGATCATAACCTTCCGCGGCCGCTCAAGGGCCGCCGCCAGTTCCGCCATGCCAGGGCAGCCGGTTATTTTTTTGCCCGCGCCGCGGCCCCGCACAAAAGCGTCAACCCTGGAAACAGTGCGGTTGTACACCGCAACCTGAAATCCCCTGCTTTCCATGTTAAGGACAAGGTTTTCACCCATTACCGCAAGCCCAATAAGCCCTATATCCGCACCGGCCATCACATGCTCCTGTTGTCGCGTCTTTTCATCATATAGCATATTCCCCAAAAAAGGAATATCATTTTTCCGATGAATCACCGAATTGAAACGCCGGAATCCGTCGTCCGCTGTCCCTGGTGTCTGGGCAATACAATCTACACATCCTATCATGACAGGGAATGGGGAAAGCCGCAAAAAAACAGCCGTAAACTTTTTGAGGCCCTCATTCTGGACGGCGCTCAGGCCGGGCTGTCATGGCTTACCATTCTGAAGCGAAGGAAAGGCTACCGCGCCGCGTTTGATTCCTTTGATCCCGAAAAGATTGCCCGGTATACCCCGCGGGACATAAACCGCCTTATGGCGGATCAGGGCATTATCAGAAACCGGCGGAAGATTGAATCGGCAATAGAAAACGCCAAAGCCTATCTTGACATGACGGAAGGCTCGGTATCTTTCTCGAAATGGCTCTGGAACTGGGTGGACGGGGAGCCGGTTATTAACCATTTCAAAACGGCGGCGGAAATTCCGGTTTCCACGGACCTTTCACAGCGGATTTCCTCTGAACTTAAAAAGAGGGGATTTTCATTCGTGGGACCCACGATCATCTATGCGTTTTTGCAGGCTTCGGGTCTTGTAAATGATCATCTGACAGACTGTTTCCGGCATCCTGAAAATCAGACATGACCTATTTGACGGGCTTTCATGCCATTGAAGAACATATCAGATCGGGAAAGGCCGGCAGGGGGCCCCTGCTTCTGGCAAAGGCCGGGCCGCGGGCGCGGGAGATCGCCGCCCTTGCCCTGGAACACAAGGTCCGGGTGGACAGGGTCGGCACAAGCGATCTTGACCGCCTTGCCCCGGACCACCGGGGAATAGCCCTGGAAACCGAAGACGCCGTTTCCGTTCCAGGAACAGACATCAGCCTTGAAGATTTTATCGCGGGACTGAAAGACAAAAAGGATGCCCTTGTCCTTATGCTGGACGGCATTACCGATCCGCACAATTACGGGGCCATACTACGTTCCTCCGATCAGTTTGCCGTCGATCTTGTGGTATCGGGCAAAAAACGGAACGCGAAGCACGCGGATGTTATCGCAAAAACCTCCGCCGGCGCGGCCTCGTATGTTCCGGCCGCGGAAGCGGCGAACCTTTCCCGCGCCGCGGAAGACTTGAAGAAAGCGGGCTTCTGGATCTACGGCGCCGACATGAAAGGAGCGCCGGTTTATACCGTGAACCTCAAAGGGCGGACCGCCATTGTCCTTGGGGATGAAGGAAGCGGCATTTCACGGCTGCTTCGGGAACACTGCGACGCCATGATAGCCGTTCCCTCGGGGGGCCGCCTGGATTCTCTTAACGTATCGGTAGCCGCCGGGGTGCTGCTCTACGAGGCAATGCGTCAGCGCCGTCATACCACGTCAACGTAACGCATCATCGTGATGCGGCGCATCATCGTGATGCGTAACAGTACACGCAGCCTGCGGGACAGGAACCATAGCGGCCTATGTCGGCGGCTTCGGCGCAGCGGCACAGGGGCCGCTGGTGTTTGTCGCGGACAGGCGCTTCGAATCCCCACAGCTCCCGTATCAGATCCCCGTCTATGCAGGCGCCGACCTTTATGCCCAGCGAAGCGGCGTCTTCAGCGCAGCTTTGCATTTCCATGCCCGCCTCGTGCGCCAGGGACGCAAGATCGGCAATCAGAGCCTTAAGCTCCGGGACCGGCGCGCCGTCCGTCCTTGGGGCCTGCATGTTGAACACGCCCGCCCTTTCCAGAGCCGCGATGCGCCGCTTCGCCCCGCCGTATTCATCGTAAAGGCTGATGATAACCCGCCGCACCGAACCTTCAAGACCGCGCGCCAGATTCCTGAAGTTGCGGCGGTGAAACTCAAGGTCCGTAATACTACTTAAAAAAACCGGATCGTAGCGCCATATAACCCGCCTGGAACCCGTTTTTTCCGCGAGCCGCCGCATGGCGGCAACGGCCGTTTCCACAGGAACAGCGCCGCTTTCCAGCGCCGCCGGATACCCCGTCACCGTAACCATTGTGTAGAAACGGTAACCCCGCCCCTCAAGTTCCTCCGCGTGCGCGGCAATATTCCCCGGATCGCGGGTCCAGAAAACAAAAACCGGGTCGTCCTGGGGAAGCAGAGACACGCGCCTCATCTGCGCGGCGTTAAAGGGATTGGGCACATCGACAAAACCCGCGTCAAGCCGCTGGAGAAACCAGTCAAACTGAAAACGCGGAATATCACAGCGCCTGGATACACTGACAATCATTGATACGTCCGTCAACAGCCTGCCAAAACAGGCGTTTAATCGGGATTTTTGACACGACTAGTGTTAAAAATCCACTTTTTCAACAGCCTGATAGAGTTTGCTCCAAAAACTGAAGTTTTGAAACAGCCCCCGCCGCCCTGAACCTGAAAAGAGCCCTGAGACATCCGCCTGGGGGCGCGTTGCGTGGAGTTTTGTGGCTCTTCGATCCCGCGCGCCGCCCGCTTGAATTCCCCCCGCCGCCAAACTCCACCCCGCAAGAAGCACACGCGCCAGGCCGCAAAACTCCAAGGCCTGTCAAGAAAGAGGCGCCAGGCGCCTCTTTCTTGACAGGCACCCTTTCCCGCAGTACACTACCCCCATCAATCACAGCAAGGAGACAAACAGTATGAACACGTTGCGTCTTTATTTGTATTGCAAAAAGATTCTTACCCCCCCCCCCCCCCAGACAGGCGTTAAGTAGTTTTTGTTTTTCCCTTGTATGTTGCTGCCTTTTTGCCGCCGCGCTCCTTGCCGGATGCCGCGAAGCCGGGGGCTTTGTTCTTTTCTTTGAGTCGCCCGATCTCTGGGACGGGACTGTAGCCAGCGGTTTTGCCGGCGGGTCGGGTAGCGCGGCGGACCCCTACCGTATATACATGAGCACCCAGCTCGCCTACCTTGCCCGCCAGGTCAACGCCGGTAACGATTACGCAGGGAAACATGTCACCCTTACCCGGAACCTTAACCTTGACAACCGTGAATGGACCGCCATAGGAACAGATCACACATACCCGTTCAAGGGTGTTTTTGACGGGAATAACCATGTCATCTACAACCTTACCATCAACAAACCCGGTAACCCCTATCAGGGCCTCTTTGGGTATCTTGACGGCGCCGTCATACAGAAGCTTGGCCTTGAAAATGTCAACGTAAGGGGACAGAGCAATACCGGCGGTGTCGCGGGGCGTTTAGACGGCGGCGGCAGCATAGAGAACTGTTACAGTACCGGGACAGTCAGCGGAACCTTCTTCTGTACCGGCGGCGTCGTGGGGAGTGTAGACGGCGGCAGCATAGCGGACAGTTACAGTACCGGGAATGTCAGCGGAGTCTCCATTGTCGGCGGCATCGCGGGGGAGGTAGACGACAACAGCAGCGTAAGCGGCAGCTACAGCACCGGGAATGTCAGCGGAACCAGCAACGTTGTCGGCGGCGTCGCGGGGCATGTAAGCAACACCAGCAGCATAGAGAACTGCTACAGTACCGGAAATGTCAGCGGAACCGACGGTGTCGGCGGCGTTGCGGGGTGGGTATACAGCAGCAGTATAGCGGACAGCTACAGTACCGGGAATGTCAGCGGAACCAGCTACTCTGTCGGCGGCGTCGTGGGGAGTGTAGACGGCGGCAGCATAGCGGACAGCTACAGTACCGGGAATGTCAGCGGAACCGGCAGCGATGTCGGCGGCGTCGCGGGGCAGGTATCCGACTACTTGGGCGGCAGCAGCATAGAATACTGCGCGGCCCTTAATCCTTCGGTTTCCGCGGCAGGCAATGCCGGCAGGGTCGTGGGGTCCATTACCGGCACTGGCCATATATTTACCGGCAACGTTGCTTGGGACGACATGACCGTTACCGGAAGTACCGTTACCGATAATTCCCAAAAAGACGGAGCGGGCCGGGCCAATACCGCTTTCCACAGCGCGGCGGGCTTCCCCTTTACGGTAAACGCCGCCCCCTCCCCCTGGGTCTATACGCCGGGTACACTCCCCATACTCATCGGGATTGCGGGGCAGAACAGCGCGCTGCCCGCGCATTTACAGTGATAGCGGAGCGAAAACTCCAGGGGCACGTCGCGGGGGATCGCCAAGCCCAAAGTCTTCGACTTTGGGCAGTTTTGCGGCTTCGAAGGCGGACACCGCCTTCAAACAGCGCGTT
>JAIRXH010000160.1 GCA_031268385.1 Treponema sp.
CCGCGCCGTCTTCTCCTCCGTGCTGCCCGCGCCATTCGGCGTATTCCGACCAGTTGCCGTCAAACCAGACCGCCTCCCCGTCTTCAAAGGCAAGGATGTGCGTGGCGATACGATCCAGAAACCAGCGGTCGTGGCTTATCACAAGACTTGCGCCGGCGAAGCTGTCCAGGGCATCTTCAAGGGCCCGCAGGGTGTTTACGTCAAGATCGTTTGTGGGCTCGTCAAGGAGGAGCACGTTGGCCCCTTCCTTGAGCATCATGGCAAGGTTGAGCCGGTTCCGTTCCCCGCCGGAAAGGACTCCCACTTTCTTCTGCTGATCCGCCCCCGAAAAATTGTACCAGGCGCAGTAGGCCCGCGAATTGACTTCCCGCGCGCCTCCCAGCCTGATTGTGTCGGAACCGCCCGAAAGCTGTTCCCACACGGTTTTGCCGCCGTCAAGATCCCGCCGCATCTGATCCGCGTAGCCAACCGTGACGCTTTCTCCCCGTTTTATTTCACCGGAATCGGGTTTTTCTTCACCGGTGATGATTTTGAAGAGCGTGGTTTTTCCCGCGCCGTTGGGCCCGGTTATTCCCACGCACGCCCCCGGCGGAACGGAAAACGAGAGGTTTTCGAAGAGGATTTTTTCACCGTAGGACTTGGAGAGGGCAGAGGCCTCGATGACGAGTTTTCCAAGGTGGGGGCCCGACGGAATGGTGATGCGGTTTTCCGCGCTTCCGCCGCGCTCTTTTTCCCTCTCGTCATCCTGAAAGAGTTTTTCGTACGAGGTGATGCGCGCCTTGCTTTTCGCGTGCCGTCCCCTGGGGCTCATCCGTATCCATTCAAGCTCCCGCTTGAGGGTGCGCCGCCTTTCGCTTTCGCCCTTTTCCTCAAGCGCAAGCCGCGCCTCTTTCTGTTCCAGCCACTGTGAATAGTTTCCCTTCCATGGAATTCCCTCGCCCCGGTCAAGTTCCAGTATCCAGCCCGCGACATTGTCAAGAAAATAGCGGTCATGGGTAACGGCTATGACGGTCCCCGCGTATTCGCGGAGATGCCGTTCAAGCCAGGCGACGGTTTCGGCGTCCAGATGGTTGGTGGGCTCGTCAAGGAGCAGTATGTCGGGCTTTGTGAGGAGCAGCCTGCACAGGGCGGTCCGCCGCCGCTCTCCGCCTGAAAGGTGATCGACTTTTTCACCGGCGGGCGGACAGCGGAGGGCTTCCATGGCAAGGGCAAGGCGGTTGTCCAGGTTCCAGCCGTCGGCGGCCTCGATTTTTTCCTGAAGTTCCCCCTGGCGCGCGCCGAGCTTGTCGTAATCGGCGTCCGGCTCCCCGAACGCCTCGCTTACCCTGTCGAATTCAGCGAGCAGATCCGTAAGTTCCTTTACCCCTTCGGAAACGATTTCCCTTACGGTTTTTCCCGCTTCCAGACGGGGTTCCTGTTCCAGATAGCCGATGGTATATCCGGGGCTGACGGATGTTTCGCCTGAAAATTCCGTATCAAGGCCCGAAAGGATGTCAAGAAGGCTCGATTTTCCCGATCCGTTAAGTCCGATAACCCCTATCTTGGCCCCGTAAAAATACGAAAGGCTTATATCCTTGAGTACCTGCTTTGTTCCATGTTTTTTTGAAACACGGTCCATGGAGTAAATGATTTTTTTGTCGTCAACAGTAGGCATGGAGATACTATAGCAAATAACGCGTTTTACATCCAGACGTATGTAACGCCGATTAGCCACAAGTTAATCAGCGTTACCCTGTTTTGGAACAAGCTCAATTATAAACAGGATAAACGGCGCATGACGGGACGCTATGCGCGTACCTGCATGTACCATATCGACAGCCAGTGAAGGATCGCCCCGGCGAGGACAAACACATGCCAGACGACATGGGCGCCGCGCCGGGTTCCCCTGTTATACCAGATGGTTCCCAATGTATAGGCGGCTCCGCCCGCGAGGAGGAAGAATGTACTCCGGGGCGGTATGGTCCGCGCCAGGCGGAAGATACCCGCGATACAGGCCCATCCCATGAGGATGTAGATTGCCAGTTCCATTTTTCTTATAAATTTCACGTTGGCCGCGTAAAGGCTTATACCGGCCGCCGCGCAGCCCCATTCCAGTCCGAAGTAGGTCCAGCCCAGGGCGCCCCTGAAACCGAGCAGACTGTACGGCGTGTAAGTCCCCGCGATGAGGAGGTAGATCGCCGAATGGTCCATGACCCTGAGTATCCGTTTTACCTCTTCGTGCTGTACGCTGTGGTAGAGGGTAGAAGCGAGAAACATGATGATCATGGAAGCGGAAAAAACCACATGGGGAATCATGACCGGCGCGCCTCCCCCTTTAAGTACGAACAGGACCAGTCCGGCCGTAGCAAGAAGAACGCCGAACCCGTGAAGTATGGCGTTGGCTGTCTCTTCTCCCGGTGTCTGAAAGGGAAGGGGAGCGGGAACGGGATATGATTTTTCGGGATTGTACGTACGCACCCGGCGGGAAATTCTTCGGACCGGCCGCGGAACGGGGTACGCTCCTTCATGGTTATACATACACGTATGTGACCCCGGAGCGCCGCCCGCGGTTGCAGGACGAGGTATGGTGCTCCGTGTGAACTGGTGACGGTCTCAGGGTTAGGGGCTTCTAACTTGATCGAATCCGGGAACCGGGACTATAGTGAAAGCCGTATTCTGAAAATGGTGTTCCATGGGGTAATTTCAGGATTTTAGTTAGTTAAAACTAACACAAGGAGGAGCCTGTGAACCTGGATCGTATCAACCGGCGTTTTAACCAATTCGCTTCCTTTCAGATTAAATACCGCTGGGTCTTTATCGCGGCTCTGACGGCGCTAACCATCATCGGTCTTGCGGGGCTGCCAAAAATGACCGTCAGCGACAATATGGAGGACTGGTTTGGCGAATACGACGCCATACAGATCAACAGCGACCGCTTTGAGGCCCTGTTCGGCAACGAAGATCAAGTGTTGGTGCTTGTCCAGGCGGATGACGTGTTTGATCC
>JAIRXH010000166.1 GCA_031268385.1 Treponema sp.
TTTGCGGCGGCCCCTGTAAAGTACGCCGTTTACCCCCGGCGCTTGTTCATAGTAACGCCCGTACGCGGCTATAAAGCCGTCCATCATTTCACCGACCGCGGTCTCAGGATCGGTGAGAATTTTTTTGATCATGATACCTCCCCCGCTACAAGAGCGGCATTTTATTATACACTATGGCGTCATATTTTGCAGCCATGCCGTCCAGGGTTCCTGCATTTGCTTTTCAAAGAGGACCGTAAATGTTATGTCAAGTAATGATCTGTTTCCCGGTCATTCAGGATCTCCGGAATGGCAACGGTAGAACGCCAGCATTATATCAGCAGTTTGCCTGTGAATCGTGAAAAATAAATACAGGGGCCCTGCCATGTCCGCTCACACAACGACTCGTATGCCCCGCGCCTCGAAGGGAGCCCGGTACGCCACGAGATCTTCGGGGTGAAGGGCTCCGGCCCCGGCAAAGGGGTAGTCCCGCCCAAGCAGGCGGTATTTGTTTTGTCCGAATTGATGAAAGGGAAGAAGCTGTGTTTCCCTTACGCCGAGCCTCTGGAGGAACGCGGCGAAACCGGCGGCGTCTTCTTCGCTGTCGTTGTAACCGGGAATGACAGGAATACGTGTCAGGACCTTCACGCCGTTCTCAAGACAATAGCGGAGGTTTGCTTCCGCGCTGTCGTTGTAGACGCCGGTTCCCTCAAAATGCCGCTTCCGGTCGTAGTGCTTCACGTCGAAGAGGACAAGATCGCATCTGCCGGCTATACGCCGCCAGGTTTCCGCGCCGGCGTACCCGGACGTTTCCACAGCGCGGTGTATGCCCAAGCCGCCCAGAGCGTCAAGCAGGGCGGCGGCGAAGCCGTCCTGCAGCAGGATCTCGCCGCCCGAAAGCGTCACCCCGCCGCCTGATTCCTCGTAAAAGACCCGGTCCTCAAGACAGACGGCCAGCGCCTGGCCGACGGAGTAGCTCTTGCCCGCCGCCGAGAGCGCCCCGTTCGGGCATGAGGCGGCGCAGATCCCGCAGCCGGTGCATTCCGCCTTTGACCGCATCCTCTCGTCCGTGAATTCCAGAACAGAGAGGGGACAGAGAGCGGTACAGCGGAAACAGCGGACGCATTTTGAGCTGTCCCACAGGACTTCGGCGTTTACATTCCAGGATTCGGGATTCGAGCACCAGCGGCAGCGAAGGGGACAGCCCTTGAAAAACACCAGCGTTCTGATGCCCGGACCGTCGTGTACGCTGAATTTCTGAATATTAAAGAGCAGCCCCCGCGTCATGTCTTCTTCAGTATACCGGCCGCAAACGTGTTTGTAAAGAGAATATACTTAATTATTTAATGAATATAATTAAAATATTAAACAATCCACTTGACATAGTAAAAAAAGGGCGGTATTATCATACTGATGGACATGACGGAACGCCGCGGGCGAATTCTTGAAATTCTCGACCAGGACGGGGAGATCGGGGTGGGCGTTCTGGCGGATCAGCTTGCCGTCTCCAGGGTGACCGTTCTCAAGGATCTGAGCGAGCTTGAGGAACGGGGCCTTCTGCGCCGCGAACGCGGCCTTGTCACCTTCGATTCCACCGACGATGTGGGCAGGCGTATGGCCCGTCACTACGGGACAAAGCGGCGCATCGCCAGGGAAGCGGCCCGCGCTGTCGCCTCCGGAGAAACGGTGATGATAGAGTCAGGATCCTGCTGCGCCTTTCTGGCGGAGGAACTGGCGGGCATCGAAGGGGGCGGCGGGGCCGCGCGCAAAAACTCCATCATCACCAATTCGGCGTTTATCGCCGGGCTTTTGAGGAACGCGCCGTTCTGCCGCGTCGTTCTTCTGGGCGGCGATTACCAGAAAGAGGCGCAGGTAATGGTCGGCCCTCTTGCCCGTGAATGTTCGGAACATTTTTTTACGGACAAGCTCTTCATCGGCGCCGACGGCTTTACCCCCGAAACGGGTTTTACCGGAAAGGATCTCCTGCGCGGCGACATGGTGCGCGGCATGGCACGGCAGGCGCGGCATACCATTGTGCTGACCGAATCGGAAAAATTTTTTGAAAAGGGCGTAGTGTCCCTGCTTGCGGCGGAGGATGTGTCGGACGTGTATACCGACAGCCGCATTCCCTCCGAAACGGAGGCGTTTTTGCTGTCGAAGGGGGTCGCCGTTCACAAGGCGTAAAAGGGGAAAGGCGTGAAAAAGTACATAATGGGCGTTGATGTCGGCGGAACAAAGATAGCGTACGGCCTCTTTGACCGCGAAAAAAAACTTGTCGCCGAGCGGCGTTCCGCCTCCGACGCGGAACTTTCCCCGGAGGCTTTTTTTGACGGCATTTCCCTGGACGTGAAGGACATCATGGCCGAACACGGCATACGGGACGAACAGATGCTGGGGGTGGGACTGGGGATGCCCTCGTTCATTGTGTTCGAGAAGGGCTACATCATCAAAACCAGCAACCTTACCCGCATTCACGATTTTCCCGCGCGCGGCTACCTCGAGGCGAAACTGGGGGGCATCCCCGTCATACTGGACAACGACACCCATGTCGCGGGCCTCGCCGAATACCGGGGAGGCGCGGGCCGCGGATTGGGGGACATGATCTACTGCGCGGTAAGCACCGGCATCGCGTCGGCGGCAATAGTGGACGGCAGGGTTTTGCGCGGCAGCTACGGATGGGCCGGAGAGACAGGACACCAGATTGTCACCCCCGGGGAAGGCATCATGTGCGGCTGCGGCAACCGGGGCTGCTTCATGTCCTGGTGTTCAGGTTCGATGATAGTAAAACACATACAGAACTGGATAGCCGCCGGCGAAAAAACGCTCATGACGGAACTCGCGGGCGGCGCCGAAAACATAGACTGCAGGCATCTTGAAACGGCGTTCGACCGGCATGACGCGCTGGCCGTCCGCGCGCTGGGCCAGATGTCAAAGTACCTGGGGCTTTATTTTTACAACCTTTACCTCGCCTTTAACATCAACTGTTTTGTCCTGGGCGGCGGCCTTGTAAAAATGGGAGAAAAACTTCTGGGACCGGCGCGCGGCGTTTTCAACGAATACAACCACAACAACATGGAAGTCTTTTTCAGAACCGCCGGACTCACGGACCGTTTCGGCATCATCGGGGCGGCCGAGCTTGTTTTCGACAATGGACTTGTTTAGTAACCCGGTTGGTTACCAAACAAGTCTTGCGATTTTTACAAAATCGCGTATTGAAGCGGAATTTGTTCAATAACTGAAGTTATTGAACAACTCTAATTATTTTTTTACGGGAGCGTAGAAGATGAATTATTTCGGCAGCCTTACGCCGAGGATGGAAAGGTTCCGCGAAGAACTGCTTGACGCGAAGCCTTTTGTATGCGCCGAACGGGCGGTAATCACCACGGACACCTACAGGCGCAGCATGGATCAGCCGCTGGCGCTGCGCCGCGCCCTCATGTACAAAAACATCCTTGAAAAGATGAGCGTCTTTATCGAAAGGGAAACCCTCATCGCGGGCAATCAGGCTTCGGGCAACCGTTTCGCGCCTGTCTTTCCCGAATACGCGATGGACTGGGTCATCGAAGAGCTGGATACCTTCGACAGGCGCGGCGGCGACCGCTTCTACATTACCGAAGAGACAAAGGCCGCGCTCAGGGACATCGCCCCCTTCTGGGAGCACAACACGGTAAAGGACAGGGGACTTGCCGCAATGCCCTGCCCGGCGAAGCTTTACTACGATCTGGGGATCATCAAGGCCGAAGGCAACATCACCTCAGGCGACGCCCATGTCGCGGTGAACTACCGCCGCATGCTCGGCTCGGGCCTTAAAGAATTCAGGGAACGGGCCAGGGCAAAACTTGAGGCCCTGGACCTTGCCGATTACCGGAACCTCGCAAAATCATACTTCTACCGCGCCGTCATTATTGTCATCGACGCGACCGCCGCCTTCGCGAAACGCTACGCGGATCTCGCGCTCTCCATGGCGAAAAACGAAACGGACGCGGGCCGCAGAGGGGAGCTTCTCGAGATGAGCCGCATACTCTCGAAGGTGCCCCTCCAAAAGGCGGAAACGTTTCACGAGGCGGTACAGTCCCTCTGGCTCGTACACCTCTGCCTCCAGATCGAAAGCAACGGACATTCCCTTTCCTACGGACGGATGGATCAGTACCTCTACCCCTACTACCGCGCGGACCTTGAGGCCGGACGCGCCGGCGAAGAAGACGCGGCCGAACTCCTTTCAAACCTGTGGCTTAAAACATACACCATCAACAAGATTCGAAGCTGGTCCCATACCCGTTTTTCGGCGGGCAGCCCCCTCTACCAAAACGTCACCGTCGCAGGTCAAATGCTTGAAGGGGGAAAAGCGCGGGACGCGGTAAATCCCCTTACCCGCGTCATCCTCAAAAGCGTGGCGCGGACACATCTGCCGCAGCCAAATCTTACCGTGCGTTACCACAGGGGACTTGACGGGGATTTCATGCGGGAATGCATCGAAGTGGTGCGCCTTGGATTCGGCATGCCCGCGTTCAACAGTGACGAAGTGATCATCCCCTCGTTTATTGAAAAGGGCGTCGCGCGGGAAGACGCCTACGACTACAGCGCCATAGGCTGCGTGGAAGTGGCCGTTCCGGGAAAATGGGGTTACAGGTGCACGGGAATGAGCTTCCTCAATTTCCCCAAATCGCTGCTTGTCGCGCTTAACGACGGCGTTGATCCGGCGTCGGGAACGCGGCTCTGCCGGGGCGCGGGACACTTCACCGGCATGAGATCCTTTGACGATGTGATGACCGCGTGGAAAACAATCATCGGCGAGTTTACCCGCCAGTGCGTGATCATCGACTCGACGGCGGACACCGTACTGGAACGGGACACGGCGGACATCCTCTGCTCGGCGCTCTGCGACGACTGCATAGAACGCGGGCTTAACCTCAAGGAAGGGGGCGCGGTCTACGACTTCATAAGCGATCTGCAGGTAGGCATCGCCAATCTTGCCGACTCGCTTGCCGCCATCAAAAAATGCGTGTTTGAGGACAGGAGCGCAGGCGCGGACCGGCTCCTGGAGGCGCTTGACGCCAATTTCGAAGGTGAAGAAAATGAGCGCATACGGGCGCTGCTTCTTGCCGCGCCCAAGTACGGCAATGACGACGATTACGCGGATCTGCTCATACGGGAAGCCTACGACATCTATATCGATGAAATGAAGAAGTACCACAACACCCGCTGGGGGCGCGGCCCTATAGGGGGGATCTACTACGCGGGAACCTCCTCGATTTCCGCGAACGTTCCCCAGGGCGCGGGAACCGGCGCCACCCCCGACGGCCGCAAGGCGGGCGAACCGCTGGCCGAAGGCTGCTCCCCCTCGCACGGCATGGACAGGCGCGGGCCGACGGCGGTTTTCAAATCCGTCTCCAAACTTCCCATACGGGAGATAACCGGGGGAGTCCTCCTCAACCAGAAGGTAACGCCGGAGATGCTTGAAAAAGAGGAAAACCGGGGCAAACTCATCGCCATGCTGCGGGCGTTCTTCAACCGGCTCGACGGCTTCCACGTGCAGTTCAACGTCGTTTCCCGCGAAACGCTGCGCGACGCCCAGGTTCACCCGGAAGCCCACCGCGATCTTGTCGTCCGCGTCGCCGGCTACAGCGCGTTCTTCAACGTGCTGTCAAAAGAGACCCAGGACGACATCATAGAGCGGACGGAACAGACGCTGTAGGCGCGCCCTGCTGCCCGGAAGCAACCGCTATTTTTTCCCGCACCAGTTCACCGATACTTTCCATCGTGGTTTTATGCTCCGCGGCGGCTTTTGCGGTAAAATATTGGGCTGACAGCGCGTCAACGGCAAACATACGGGTTTTCCGCTCCGCAAAAAGCCCCGGTTTCCCCCCTGCGGGCATGATAGTATGTCCGGTGTACCAGTTGTCCAGCCGCGGAGTGTTCCACCGCCGTTCCGGAACAGGCCGCAGCCATTCCGGAGTGTTCCAGAACCATTCCGGAATGGTCCAGAACCGTCCGGGAATGGGCCGGAACCGTCCGGGAATGGGCCGGAACCGTCCGGGAATGGGCCGGAACCATCCGGGAATGTTCCCGAATCGTCCGGGAATGTTCCCGAATCGTCCGGGAATGGGCCGGAACCGTCCCGCGCCATGGAGGGCGCTGTTTCCAATGCTTTGGGTGGAGTTTTTGCCCCGCAAAAACTCCAACGGGATAATCCGCCAGGGACGGCGGATTATCCCGAACCGTCCGGGAACAGGCCGCAATCGTCCGGGAATGGGCCGCAGCCGTCGGCGCACGGCAGATGATGCCGCGCTGCCACAGAATGTGGCGCATGGCGCCTTTGCGCTGCCCTTTACATAAAACTGCCTCGAGGGGGACCTTC
>JAIRXH010000167.1 GCA_031268385.1 Treponema sp.
ATTTCCCCATGCCCGCCGGGGGTCCGGTATTGCCTTGACCTTTCTGGTCAATCCTCCTATGTCCATACTATCCCCTCCCAAGGATAGGTTTATTTTACCCCTCCGGGGACAAAAGTAAATGCAGGAACCCTGCAATTTAATGTTCTATCCTTGACAAGTTGTATATCAACCGGTATAATATTTCCGGTATAGCTTTGCTGATACACGATAAAACCGGAAACCCGGTACAAGCCGTCAGTCAGGAACAAAAAGACCAGTTGTGCCGCGTCGCCTGCAACGAAAAACCGAAAGATGGAAACGCGCTGGAGTTGCAGGATTCTGGCCAAACGCTTGGGGATAGAGAAAACGGCGGTGAACTGGATATTAAACGAATACGGACTGAAACCGCATCTGGTTAACCCTTAACCCCGTTCTGGTTAATCAGTATTGCCCCGGCGTCCTTTAGCCGTGTATGGAGGCGTGCCTTTTTCGCGGTCTCCGGTTCACGGGACCGGAAACATGTTTCCCCTTATCGTACGCGCGTTACATTCGCCGTTATGCGGGACAGCCGCCAGATGAGGATCCCCATCGCCAGTATGTACACGACGCAGCTTCTGAAGCCCCAGGCCTCACCCAGATAACGGTTGGTCAGTCCGATTGTGAACTGTATGATCCCGCCCAGCGAAAAGGCGATGACAAGTATCGCGCTGCCTGCAGTCTGGGCCCGCTCCCCGAAAACATGTATGTTTACCGCAAGCACGGTGGGCCAGATTATGGCGAGAAACAGGCCGGTGAAGGGAAGTATCCAGATGCCGTTTCTGCCGAAGGCGAATCCCAGGGTAAAAAGGATGATGCTGGCGCCGGTCACAAAGAGGAGGCTTTTGAAATAGCCCGCCTTCTCGATGATGAAGCCGCCGAAAAGCCGGGTAGTGGTATAAAGAATGTAGAACAGCGACAGGAACGCGGCGCCCGTTGTCCTGGGATCATATCCGTAAACATCCTGCAGATAAAGGCCGCTCCAGTTGGCAAAACTCACTTCCCCGGCGCTTGCAAGGCCGAGGATGATGCCGAAGCGCCAGGCCATGGGCTCCCTGAGGGCGGACCAGAAGGTAAAGCCGGCCGCGCCATTCCCGCTCCCGTCCGGAACGGTCGCCGCACCCGCGCCGGCCGGGGGCGCCTCTTTCGGCGCCGCGAAAAAAGTAACAAGGGCCATGACGGCAACCGGTACAAGGCCGGCGGGGTAAACAAAGCGCCAGTCGAGGCCCGCGCCGTTTATGACAAAACCCGCAAAAAGAGGCCCCAGGACAGCCCCCATGCCGTAAAAGAAGTGAAGCAGGTTCATCATAAGGGCCGATTTTTTTGTAAAGGTTTGTGCCCCCATCCCGTTAAGGCCTATCTCGAAAAACCCCAGCCCCGCCTGAATCAGGATAAGCATGCCGGCGATCATCCAGAAACCCGCCGCCGCGCCGTCCTTGGGGGCGGCCAGAAAAGTAGCCATCCCGGCAAACACCGCCGTGAAAGCCGCCGCCATGGATTTTCTGAAGCCGAAGCGGTTAAGAAAGACGCCCGCGGCGGCGCAGGCCGCGACCGACGTACAGGAAACAAGGAAGACCATAAACCCCTGGCGGCTGTAAGAAACGGTAAAGCTGTTTTTTACGAGCGGATAGACGACCCCCCGCATGGTCTGCGTAAAACCGTAGAGGACCATGTTTCCGTAGATGACAAAAAGGATGCCCGAAGAGGCTTTGTGTTGATGATGCATGGAAAAAATGTAACCGCAATTGAAAATCCCCGCAATCGGGGGCCGGCGCGGCCGGCGGCTTCTTTTTTGACAGAAAGGGAAATGAAGGGGTATAATAGGCATGGAGCGCTTCATGGATATATCCCGTTTCCTTTCAAGAACGCTGCCCGCCCTGTGCGCCGGGTTTTTTTTCCTTGCGGCGGGCGCGGCTTTTATTGTAAAATACGCCGGGCCCGGCGCTGTTCTGCCGCTTTTCTTTGATGTCCGGAAAGAGACAAACCGTGTTCTTTTTTATGTCAATTTCTGGGTTCCCTGGTTTCTTTCCGCCCTTTCCCTCTACGGCTGCTTCTTTTTGTCCGGCGGGTCAGGCGAAGCCTCCGTTTCGTCCCCCACCGAAACCATACGGGCCGGCGCGGGTTTTGTGCTGCGGGGCTTTCTCCTTGTCATTTCCCTGACCCTGGTGATTATTGCCGGTTATGTTCTGGACGACACGCTTACCGTAAGGCTGTGCCTGTACGGCGCCTTTACGCTCCTTGCCGCCGTTTCCTTTTCGCCGCCGAGGGGATTTTGCGCGGTGCTGGGAGCGTCGTTTCTCTTCGGCTTCCTTTCTTTTCATCCAAAATTATTCGGCGCCGCCCTGGGAACGCTTGCCTTTTCCACCCCCGGTTTCGGGGAAACGCTGCTGCTGCTTCTCTATCTGGGGATTCTTGCCGCGCTGTCTTTTTCGATACGCGTGCTATCGGGAAAATACGCGAAGAGCGAAGCCATGATTTCCCACCTTAACCTCGTGGGCACCCAGATGCTGCTCTTCAACCACCGCCTTCAGGAGTATGTGAAAAATTCCGGCGAGGAGGCGGTCAAGAAGGACAGGCTCCGTTTTACAAGCGACCTTCACGACAGTTGCGGCTATGTGTTTGCCAATATCATCGCTCTGAGCAACGCCGCCATGAGCCAGGAAGACATGGAAGGGGAAAAGGCCAGGGAGACGTTGCACATGATCCTCAATCAGGCGCAGGAAGGGCTCAAGCGTACCAGGGAAATTCTCCACATGATACGGGAGATTCGGGAACCCGCGTCAAAGGGAATCGATACCATCTACCAGATGAAAAATATTTTTGAGGAAGTAACGGGGATCACTGTTGAAATAGAAACGGGTAACATGCGCTACGATTACGGTCCCACGGTCAATTCCGTTCTTTCCCGCGTTGTGCAGGAATCTTTTACCAACGCCGTGCGCCACGGAAAGGCGAGCCGCATCGGCATACAGTTCTGGGAATTTCCCCAGAGCCTTTCCATGACGGTGAGCGACAACGGAAAAGGCGCGCGGCAGATAGTCAAGGGCATAGGGCTGGCGGGCATGGAGGAAAGGCTCAGGGAAATAGGCGGAACCTTTGAGGCGTATTCTCCTGAAGACGGCGGCTTCCGCCTGAGCGTTGAAATTCCGCTTGTTACCGTTTCCCGCCAGAACGGCGAGAGCGCCTGAAAGGGGGGCGTCATGGACCAACTGAAGATACTGCTTGCCGATGATCAGATACTCTTTGCCGAAAGCCTCCGTACCTTTCTTAACAACTACGCCGACGATCTTGCCGTTTCGGGCATAGCCGTAAACGGTAGGGAGGCTGTCGCCATGGCCGCGGAAATGGAGCCGGACGTGATCCTCATGGATATACGCATGCCGGAAATGGACGGCGTCGAGGCGGTAAGGATCATCAAACCCCGCCAGCCCGGCATCAAGATCATCATGCTGTCCACCTACCACGAGGACGCCCTGGTGCGGTCCGCCCTGCTCGCGGGCGCTTCGGGCTACCTGCTCAAGGATATTTCCCCCACGGAACTCATCGCCGCTATCCGCGCCCTGCGGAGCGGCATCATGCAGATATCCCCCGAGATAGCCAGGATGCTGGTGGAAGAACTGTACAGGGGCGAACGGAAGGCGGACGGGAAGCGGACGCTTCCCCCTGGGGCGGACGGCGAAAAGAAAGACGGGGCTTTTGAATGGCTTGACGACCTTACCAACCGCGAGCGGGAAATCTTTACCCTCATTGCGACCGGCTATGACAACGAGGGAATTGCCGAAAGGCTTAACCTCGCGGTGCAGACGGTGCGCAATCAGGTCAGCACTATCTATTCAAAGCTCGGCGTCAAGGACCGGTTCGAGATCATACGGCTCGCGAACAGATCCGGGGCCGTTTAATTTCTGTCCTGCCGGCTTCATGGTTTAATCATCGCCACTATTTGACCGATCCGAGAATACCGGCCACAAAACGCTTCTGCTGTGTGAAGAAGAGCAGCACCGTAGGAAGGGTGCAGATCGTAACGGCCAGCATGAGGATGCCGTAGTCGGTAACGTAACCCGCGGTAAGGCCGACAAGCATCATGGGCATGGTTCTGCTTTCCTGTTTCTGCATGATGATAAGGGGCCACAGATAGTTGTTCCAGTTTGCCATAAAGGACACAACGGCCGCCGCGGCAAATGTCGGCGCCATGACGGGAAAGTAGATCCGGGCGTATATGCCGAATTCCCCCAGTCCGTCCACCCTGGCGGCCTGCACGATTTCAAAGGGAAAGGACATGCTGTTCTGCCTGAAAAAGAAAATAAGAAAAGCGGTGGAAAGCGACGGAAGAATAAAGCCCGCCGTTGTGTCAAGAAGATTGGCGATGCTGAACATGCGGTACAGGGGCACCATGACCGAGGCAAAGGGGACCATCATCGAAAGCAGCAGTATGGCCATGAGCCTGTCCTTGGCCCTGTCCCGGTATATCTGGAATCCGTAGCCCGCCATGGAACAGATGAACACGCTGCCAAGCGTACCCACAATGGAATTGCGCGTGGAATTCCAGAAGATACGGCCCAGATCGACCGTCCGTATCAGCGTTTTCAGGTTTTCAAAAAAGTAAGTTCCGGGAAACACCTTTCCCCGTATAATATCCACGCTCCGGTTTGTGGCCGCGGCAAGCATCCATACAAACGGAAAGGCCGAAAAAATACAGATGACAACAAGAAAAGCATACATCGCCGCGCCGGAAACGTATTTGCCTGTTTTCATAACGCCTTGTCCCCCACCTTGAGCTGGATCAGCGACAGAACGGCCACCATGATGAAGATCGAATAGGAAACCGCGGCGGCGTATCCGAACTGCGTAACATTCCTGAAGAGAATATCGTAGATGTAAAGCGAGATGGTCAGCGTCGCCGTACCCGGCCCGCCTGTTGTTGTTATGCTTCGAACTTCGTCAAAAAGCTGAAGCGTTCCGTTTGTCGACATGATAGTGGTAAGAAGAATAACCGGCCTTAACAGGGGCAGCGTGATGCGGAAAAACTGCTGCACGGAAGAGGCCCCGTCTATGCGCGCGGCCTCATATACGGACGTGTCTATGTTTTGCAGCCCGGCAAGGTAAAAGATCGTGTTGTATCCGGTCCAGCGCCAGGTAATGACAAGGATGATGATGAACCGCGCCCAGAACGCGTTGGTAAGAAAACTGATGGGGCTTTGGATAATGTGCATCCGTACAAGAAAAAAATTGATGATGCCGTCGAGTGAAAAAAACGATTTGAAGATAAGCGCCGAAGAAACCAGCGCGGTGGCGCAGGGCAGAAAAACAATGGTCCTGAAAAGTCCCTTGAATTTCAGGTTCCTGTTGTTGAGTATCGACGCGAGGATCAGCGCCAGAAACAGCATGACAGGCACCTGAATGACAAGGTAGATGAAAACGTTAATTACCGCCTGGGGGAAAATGGGGTCCTGAAAAAGCCTGATGTAGTTTTTCAGTCCCGTGAAACGGAGGTTGTTCCCCAGCCCCGACTGCAGCGACAGGATAAAGGCGTACACCATGGGATAAAAGGAGAGGATAAAAATAAGCGCCGCGGCGGGAATGACAAAAAACCAGCCCCAGCGCGCGTATTTTTTTGAAAGCAGCATTCCCTTTCGCATCGCCTCTCCCCCTCTCCGCAGGTCAGGTACGGCGGACGGCTCCGCCCGCCGTATCTTCATTACTGGTTAACAATAAATTCCACATTTCTCTGGGCGGCGTCAAGGGCCGCCTGAATGTCGGTGCTGCCCTGCATGATGGACATCAGCGCCTTGGTTACCTCGTCCCTGGCTTCGTAGTTGAAGATCCCGTATTTGACCTGGGGAACATCCCTGATAAAGCCAATCAGTTCTTCATAGACCTTCTGTCCACCGAAGAAGGGGTGGGGCTGCCCGTAAACGGAAGACGTTTCCATGGGAAGCCACGTGGCGATGGCGCCGGACGACGGCAGTATGGTTTCGTAGAACTGCTGGCTTCCCGCGAAGGTCTTCGCGAGGAAATCTATGGAGGCGTCGACGTTTTTCGAGCTGGAAAGGACGAGCCACCCGGAACCGCCCTGGCTTGAATAATTCACCGAGTCGATGGAGGCAAACTTCGGCGTGTTGACCATGGCCCACTTGCCCGACTGTGAAGGCTCGGCGACGATGGAACCGATGATCCAGCAGCCCTGTATGGTGGATGCGGTTCTGCTGTTGTTGATGGTGGCGATGTATTCGTTCCAGTCCGCCGCCAGCAGCATGACTCCCGAGTTCACCATTTCAATGACAAGTTCTATGCTCCGTTTCAGGACCGGGTTGTTGTTGATGTAGGTTTTGCCCTGGGGGTCAAAAAGCCATGTTCCGGCGCCCTGAAGCATGATCATGATGAAGTCAGGTCCGGTGGAATCGATTGACACCAGAGAGATTCCGGTCTTTTGTTTTACGATTTTGCCCAGTTCAAGAAAGCGTTCCCAGGTGATGTTGTTGAAATCCTCAACTTTAAGGCCCGCCTCTTCCACAATGTCGCGGCGCAGGAATGTGGCGGTAGCTCCGTTGTCAAAAGGAACCCCGTAGTATTTGCCGTCCATGCTGCCGTAATCGACCTTGGACTGCGCGAACTTGGTCAAATCGATCTTGTCGCCCAGCGGGGCAAACGCATTCGGATAGGTCTGCAGGTTTTTCTGCATGGCGTTATCCTGCATAAGCAGTATGTCCGGAAGGCTCGCGGTCTGGTTGGCCCCGAGCGCGGTGATCAGCTTCTGCTGAAGATCGTTCCAGGGAGTTTCCACGACATTGACCGTCACATTGGGGTTGACTGCCTTGTAAATCTTCGCCGCCTCGTTCATGGCGTAGATGTTGA
The DNA here is from genome assembly GCA_031268385.1 of Treponema sp. Lineage (GTDB taxonomy): Bacteria > Spirochaetota > Spirochaetia > Treponematales > Breznakiellaceae > JAIROE01. Next base: position 6,868 of record JAIRXH010000167.1, read on the forward strand.
AATTGGGGTCCCAGCACCACACGGTAACGGTAACCGGCGCGTTCGGATCGGCTGCCGTTTCGGCCTTCTTGCAGGCTCCGAGAACCGCAAACAGTGCCAGGCACCCACACAGTACTTTTCTCATAATCCGTTCCTCCAAAGAATATATTGTACGGGAAGTATAAACCGCACTATGCGGCGGATAAAGTTACAGAAATACTTTTTTGGTGTTTTCCTCCGGATTTTTTTGGTATTTTTGTACTATTGACAATATAAATTTGCCTTTCCTATCATTGTCGTATGAAATCATCCGTTATTCCACCCATTTGGGAAAATCCTGAAATACAGGAAATCAACCGTCTGCCCATGCGCAGTCCCCTCCTTCCCTTCGCCGATCCGCAGGCGGCGGTCGCCTGGGCGCTGGCCGGTCCCGAATTCCGCGGGTCAGGCGCGAACGGCCTGTGCATGATCCTTGACGGTGTGTGGGATTTTTCCCTCATCGGCGGTCCCGCCGGCGACGCGGTTCCGGGAGAAACGCCCGGATGGACGGCGCCTTCCTTCAAGACGGAAGGCTGGTCCCGCATAAGGGTGCCGGGCGCCTGGTCGCGGCAGAGCCCCCAAAATACGCCCGGCGGCAATTTGACGGACAGGGATTTCGCGCCTGATATACACACCTTTGACAAGCCGCATTATACCAACGTTCAAATGCCTTTTCAGGGAGCGCCCCCCCATCCTCCCGAAAAAAATCCCACGGGCCTTTACCGCCGTGATTTTTCCCTTCCTCCTGAATGGAAGGGAAAACGGGTGGTGCTTCACATAGGTTCCGCGGAGAGCGTTTCCCTTGTGTATGTTAACGGCGTTTTTGCCGGCGCGGGAAAGGACACGCGGCTTCCGTCTGAATACGATATTACTCCCTTTTTGAAAGACGGCGGGAACGTTCTCTGCATCAAGGTTGTCCGCTATTCAGACGCGAGTTATATAGAAGATCAGGATCAATGGTGGCTGGGGGGCATACACAGGAGCGTATACCTTTACGCCACGGAAACGTGTTTCATAAAAGACATAAAGGCGATTCCCGGCGCGGTTGAATACCCCGAAAACGGCCCGGCGAAAGGGCGGCTGTCCCTGTCGGTTACGCTCGGCGGGGATTTGCCCGAAGGCCGCAGCATGGGGAACGAGGCTGCCACGGTCAACAGGGATGAAAGTCCCTTCATCATAAAATACGCGCTCTATCCCTTTACGCTTCCGGGCAGCGCGGCGGAGGCGGAACGTATCGCCGCGGAAACGGCCGGACATCCCCTTCTTTCGGGGGAACTTTCCCTTTTCTGCAATTACCGCCTTAACGCGGACACCGTGGAAACCGGCATTGTTCTTGAAAATCCCGGAGTCTGGTCCCATGAAAAACCGGCGCTGTACATTCTGGGGGTAAGTCTTCTGCGCGACGGAAAACACATTGAGAGCGCCGCCTTCTGCACGGGTTTCCGCAGCCTTGAAATAGCGGACAGGGAACTGCGCATCAACGGCAGGGCCGTGCCTGTGAAGGGGGTGAACCGCCACGAACATGACGAGTATTCGGGCAAGACGCTTTCCACGGAAGCCATGATGGAGGACATAAGGCTGCTTAAAACATACAACTTTAACGCGGTAAGAACCTGCCACTATCCCGACGATGAACGCTGGTACGATCTCTGCGACCGTTACGGCATTTATCTTGTCGACGAGGCCAATATAGAACACCACTGTTTTTACAATCAACTGTGCCGCGATTCCGCGTGGACCTACGCCTATATGTCCCGCATTTCGCGCATGGCGGAACGGGACAAGAACCATCCCTCCGTCATCATCTGGTCGCTTGGCAATGAAAGCGGTTACGGCTTTAACCACGAGTCAGGCGCGGCCTGGCTGCGTTCATGGGATCCGTCGCGGCCGCTCAATTACGAGGGGGCGGTGCGTCCGGAGCGGGAAAGGCAGGGAAAGTCAGATCTTGATTCGCTTGCCCAGGGCCGCACGGTCACGGATATCATAGGGCCCATGTATCCGGAACTTGAGCTTGTCACCGGTTTTGTCAAATACCGCGATGATTACCGGCCGCTCATCATGATCGAATATTCCCACGCGATGGGCAATTCAAACGGAAGCCTTGCCGATTACTGGAAAGCCATAGAGACCCACCACGGACTGCAGGGAGGATTTATCTGGGAGTGGATGGATCACGGCTTCGCCGCCCTTTCGCCCGATGGAAAAAAATACTGGAAATACGGCGGCGATTTTGGCGACGAGCCTTCCGATTATGATTTCTGCTGCGACGGCCTGCTCTTCCCCGACAGGACGCCCAAACCCGCCATGGAAGAATGCCGCCAGGTTTTTTCCCCGCTGCGGCTTGTCCCCGCGAAGGGGAATCCCTTTGTCTTTACCGTTGAAAACCGCTACGATTTTTCCACGCTGGAACACGCCGCCCTGCGGTGGGAACTCCGCGCCGCCGAAACGCCGCCTCAGGGCGCGGCGCGCGCGCCGGGCGAAAAGATACTGGCCCGCGAGGAGCGCGATCTTCCCGCCGTTCCGGCCGGCGGACAGGCGGAAATACGGTTTCCCGCCCCTTCGGGTTTTGATCCTTCTCTGTACGAAGGCGCCCTCTACATACACGCCGAATTTGTTTTGAAGAACGATGTCCCCTGGGCAAAGGCGGGCCATGTCATAGGCCGCGGCGGGCGCGTTGTCAAAGATCCGGGAACCGTCCTTTCTCCGGGCATCGTGGAAACCGGAGCCGTCCCGGCGGAAGCATCGGGAGCTGTTTCTTCCCCGGCCGGCGCGGCCTGGCCCGCCGGATTTACCGGCGCCTTCACGCCCAACCTGTACCGCACGCCTACCCAGAACGACGGCCTTAAAACCGTCATGCATCTGAGGGGAGATCCCCAGGCGCAGTTCTATTACCTTGACAAGCCCATGTACTACTGGCTGGATCTGGATCTTCTTCACATGCGGACCGGCGGTGAAAAAAATGAAAAGATAGTCTGGGAAGGCCTTGCCGCGGACCGTTTTACCGCGTCCCTTCTTTCGGGCAAAAACGCCGCGCCGGAATACAGGGACAAAAAACTCGGCGCGTACACCAGCGTCACCGTTCCCGCCGGAAACGGACGGCCCTTCATCATGGACATTACCTTCGACCTTGACCCGTCCCTGCCGGAACTTCCCGGAATCGGCGTTACGGCGCCTTTTCCCGCCTGTTACGATACCGTTACCTGGTTCGGGCTTGGTCCCCATGAGACATATCCCGACCGCCTTGAGGGGGCCTTCCTTGGCCGCTACACCGCGAAGGCGGCGGACATGGGAACGCCCTATGTCGTGCCGCAGGAAAACGGCGGAAGAAGCGGCGTCCGCTGGCTTTCGCTTTCCGGGGAAAAGGCCCCTGGGGGAAAGCCCGGCGCGCTTGTCATCCGCTTTGCGGAACCCGTGTATTTCAGCGTGCGGAAACACACCGCCGAAAACATGACGGCGGCCCTTCACACCCCCGATCTTGCCGACGTGTCGGCGGGGGAAAACGGGTACTTCCTGCTTGACATAGACTGCGCCCGGCGGGGAGTGGGAACGGCTACCTGCGGCCCTGATACAAGGCAGGAATACCGTGTGCGGCCGGGCCTTTTCAGGATGAGGTTCTCCGTCACGGCGTTGTAGGGTAACGCCGATTATTCCCCGGCGCGGGTAAAGCGCCGTGAATGCCTGATGGCAAAGCCCTCGTATTCCCCGGCGGAAATGAAAAGGCCGGCAAGGCCCGGGGGCACGGCCGCGGCGGGGACTTCTTCCGACATGGTAAGCCGGCCCGGTTCCGCGTGCTTCGCGCCCAGGTGAAACACAAAGTTCACCGCGTCCGAAATCACGGTTCCGGTTTTGCCCGGCGCCTGAAAAGGGGTTTTGCCGTAATGCAGGGCAACGGTAAAATCCACCGGCATGGAAAGGCCGAGGTTTTCAATGCCGGCAAGGGGAGCGGCAAGGACAAGCTTGAGGCCCGCCGTTACGGCGGCCTTTGCCAGAGCCGTGTAAGGCGGAACCAGGAAAAGGAAGTTTGATTCGCTTTCCATCCAGAGGAGGGCGGAGGCGCCGGCAAGCCGCTGCTGAAGAAATTCCCGCAGGCGGTTTCGGACCACGGTAAAAGCCGCTTCCCCAAGGCGCGATCCAAGGGCGCCGCCTCCCGTTGAAAGCGCGGCATACAGAAAAAGGAAAGGGGCGACTGTCCCCGTCCTGATGCTTTTCCATCCTTCAAATTTTCCCGGAAAAAGTTTCGCGGATTTTTTCGGCGGAATTTCCGGGGCCTTCGCGGCGCCGTTTGCCGTCCCGGAAGGATCCGCCGCCTTTCCGCCCGGCAGGTCCCCGCGCCAGGAAACGGCGGCGTTGAGCCGCTTTGCGGAAAGGCCCGCCGCCGCCGTTTTTCCCAGATAATCCGAGGCGCCTTCAAAAAAGAAGGACGCGGGATCGGAATGCCGTCCCTTGGGATCGAAGATCCCCCAGTGAGAAGCGGCGCAGATCTTTTTAAGGAGGGCAAGGGCCTTTTTGATTTCGGCCGGATCAAGATCGGAAATGTCCAGATAGCTCATGTCGCCGGCGGAAGGGGAATGTTTTTTGAGCGATTCGGCGGGCAGAATTTGAAAAAGCGCCGCGGCCTTATTGCCGGACAGGAGCACTCCCGGATTTTTTTTCGATGTAAAAATGAAATTCATGATTCTACCCCGACGTGGTAAAGGCGGAATTTGATTCCCGCCCGGGATTTTTCCCGGGTAAACAGATCCGTGACGCCCTCCATGGACATGAAAAGATTGAAGGAAACCGCCATGGAATCGGAGGAGGCCGCCTCTGATTCCAGCGCGACCGCCTGTCTTATGGTTTCGTTCTTGAGTCGTTCCACCGGGTTGTGCGAATAGCGGACATCGCCTATGTGAACGGCGGTTCTTACGGCAATGGGACTTTCCAGCGGATTTTCTATCCTGTTGTAAAAGAACAGTTCGTGCAGGATCTCCATACCGGCGTAGACGGCCATTTGCTCTATGGTCCCGAACATGAAGACCCCCAGAGCTCCGTCGCCTTCCCAGGACCAGAGCCGCCCCAGGCGTTTTGTAACGGCCCTTTCGACAATGGCCCTGAGATCTCTGTAGGCCCGGTTTATTTTTTCCCGTGAATTTTTTCTTACAAGAACAGAGTTACCCACTATATCAAGGCGAAGCACCGTCATGCGCCGTTCGTCCCCTTCCTTGAGGCGGCCCCAGTTTTCCGTGACGCGCTCACGCTGGTTCTCGAAAAACCGGCCCGATACCTTGTCGTAACTGTAACCGGCCTGAATAACCCCGGAGACCACATCGTTAAGCCCCCGGAGGGCGTAACGCCGGCCCATGTAGCCTTCGGCGTCGGCGTGTACCAGGGCTTCCACAAAGTCGATGTAGAAACCATCCTGTATCATGTCCGCCACAATGCGTCCGGCCGCGCTCTGGTTTGACACGGGCATTCCTTCGGTCAGGCCAAGGCGGCGGTAGATGTTGTATCCGGGATGTACGAGTCCGGCGAAGCGGATCATGGAATCCACCGATATGGACTGCAGACACTTTCTGCACGCGCCGGCGTTGATGATGCCGGCGTTTTCCGTTTTTTTGATCAAAACAATTCTCCCTGTAACGTGAACCGGTTCCACAACCAGTCCTTTTGGACTGCCGGATTTTAAAACTGGAGTTG
>JAIRXH010000197.1 GCA_031268385.1 Treponema sp.
CGTTCTTTCTATATTTTATACTCGGGCATGTCCATTGTGCCGTATTCAAGCAGGAGTTTTTCAAGCCTGTCGGAAGCGATAGGCTCCGGTATGGTAAACTTGACATTCGTGTCCAGCGCTTTCGCCAGCGAACGGTACTCCTCGGCCTGGGGAGCCTCCGGTTTGTACTGAACCACCGTCTGGCGGTTGATTTCCGCGTGCTGTACCAGATTGTTGCGGGGAATAAAATAGAGCAGATGACTGCCAAGCTCCGCGGCGAAAGCACGCAGAAGATCAAGCTCGTTATCGACGTTCCGGCTGTTGCAGATAATTCCGCCGAGCCTCACGCCGCCTTTTTCCGCGAATCTTTTAATGCCCTTGCATATATTGTTCGCCGCATAGAGGGCCATCATTTCGCCCGACGCGACAATGTATATTTCCTTCGCCTTGCCCTCCCGTATAGGCATCGCGAAACCGCCGCACACTACGTCTCCCAGCACATCGTAAAACACATAATCAAGATCGCCTGTGTACGCGCCCAGGCTTTCAAGCATGTCGATAGAGGTGATGATACCCCGTCCCGCGCATCCGACCCCCGGTTCCGGCCCGCCGGATTCAACGCAGCGAATGCCCTTCCAGCCGTTTTTGACCAGCTGCTCAAGGGTTATATCCTGCTTGTTGTCCCGTATGGTATCAAGCACCGTTTTCTGATGCAGTCCGCCCAGAAGAAGCCGGGTCGAGTCCGCCTTGGGATCGCATCCTACAATCATAATGTTCTTGCCGCCTTCCGCAAGAGCCGCCGTCAGATTCTGGGTGGTGGTTGATTTTCCTATTCCGCCCTTTCCATAAATCGCGATTTGCCGTATCGGCATCTTATCCTCCAATCACAAAACAGCCTTTTACAGGGCCAGCCGCTCGCGCGCCTCGGTGTACATATCCTCAAGAACCTTGAGGCCGCCTGAATAACCGGCGACATGCCCGTTTATTACCATGCGGGAAACCATGGGATACGAAATATTGACAAAAATGCCGTTTACATCCTGTGCAAGATGCTTTTCCCAGCTGGAACCGATTACCAGAGGATTGCCGCCTGTGACCGCGCTCCTGACGCTCCGGCATATTTCATCGCCGTCGGTACTGAACACAATGTCCGCGGCAATGCCGTAATTGAGATTGCGGAATTCCTCCTCAAGGGACTTCCGGTACGCCGGAGGCGTGTCATCGGTAATAAACTGGGTTATCGGGAACATCCCCAGATCGTTCACCAGAAATTTGGTAAACGCCAGGGCGTAATGGGCATCGGCCACTGTGACAAAGCGTTTTGACATTATCCGCTGTTCCAGAAAAATATCGGAGTAACGTTCTATATAATAGTAATACTCGTCTTCATGGGACAAGATGACTTTTTCGCTCAGCGTCTTGTCGGCGCCGGCTTTCTCCGCCAGCGCCCGCAAAAAACGGGATGTTTCCGCCGCGCCGACCGGAAGCGTCGGGTAGTGCATGCAGGGCGTGCCGTATTTTTTTTCCAGAAAGCGGACGCTTTCAAGACCGGCCCAGGGACCGATGAGCAGATTAAGCTGCGCGTCGGGAATCCGGTCTATATTGGAAAGCCCCCGGCCATGACCGAATATGGTATTTGGCGTAAGCCCGATTTCGGCCGTGAGAGATTCAATTTCCCGCAGATTGCCCAGCCAGAACGCGTCCTGCATGGGGGGCGCGGAAAAAATATTCACGAGGCCAGGCTCCACCGAAGCCTTTCTGACGGGAAGATACTGATCGAATATGGCCTGGAGGATCCAGTCATGACCCACATAGTTATTGCCCTTGAAACCGGGAGTATTGGCGAATATGACTTTTTTTTCGGCGCCGGCGAATTCGCCGGCAATTTCACCCACATCATCTCCGATAATCTCCGAAGTACAGCCTGTGAGCACAACAAAAAGATCGGCGTCGATGATCTTGATGGCGTTTTCTATGGTTGACCGCAGCTTGTCCGCGCCGCCGAATACCACTTCTTTTTCGCTGACGCTGGTACAGGGAAAAATATTCGGTGAATACATGCCCGATGTGCCGTTGTTGTTGTTGAGTTTGGCGCCGCAGCCCGGCCCGGAATGCAGCACCGGTATTGCCCTTGGTATGGCGTGCACGGTCTGCATGGCCGCGAGGGCGCATTTATACCGGGGCTGATATAGTACCTTTGCCATTTAACGGCCCCTCTCCAGCAGCATCGCGTCGCTGGCGTTTTTATACCACCAGTCCGTATAGGGCAGGCGGACCCGCGCGGCAAGGTTTTTCTCGAAGCTGCGGTTCTTGATCGAGTCAACGATGTACTGGGCAAAATTCAGCGTTCCCCGGTAGCCAAAGGCCATGTACTCATCGGCGAAATACACGGCGGTAATACCCTGCTTGATGGCCCAGACAGTGCTGCCCGGATGGCGGGAAAAGTAAAGATCCGGCTTGCAGGTATTCAATATGTTGAGTATCTCGTAGTTCTGCATGTCGGCGACGGAAAGGCCTATGTCATTTGGCGCGTGTTCCCTGAGGTATTCCAGTGCGGGGGGATTCTGACCGTTGTCGTATTTGTAATCAAAATGCCAGGCCGCGGCCCACACCGTCCGTATCCCCAGTTCCTGCAGCACGCGGCTCACTTCGTAGGTATAGCCGGGCCCCATGCCTATCACCGCGGTACGGCCCTCAAGTTCTTTTTTAAGCGCCTCTATTTTTGGAAGGTACTCGTCCCGTTCCCGTTTGAGGTACGCTTCCACTTCCGCCTCCCTGCCGATGGTCTCGCCTATCTTGCCGAGCCATGTTTCAAACCCGGCTATTCCCGAAAAATTGATTGTCCTGACATAGGGCACGCCGTACAGCTCTTCAAGTCCGTTGCCCAGGTAGGTACCCAGGGTGCCGCACACGCACACCGTGGCAAGCGATTCGGAAAGATGCTCAAGCTCCTCAACGGTGGAATTCATATAGAGAAACTGGGGCTTTACCCCGAGGCCCGCGAAAATTTCGGTGATCTGGGGACGGTGGCTTTCATAAAAATTCTTGAAATTGATTACCGGACGCTTTTCCGCGGGCGGTTTTACAATTCCCCGCAGCACGGCGTGATCGGCCACATCAAAGCCCGATGCCCATATCCGCGACTTGAAGCCTTCGCAGTGCACGCTTTCCACCGGAATGCCAAGTTCCTCCCGGAGTTCATCGGCAAGGCTGTCGATATCCTCGCCTATGACCCCCGAAACGCAGGAGCTGGCAAGGAAAAGCGCCCTGGGGCTGTGGGTCTTGAACGTTTCAAGGGCGATTTTTCTCAAAGGTTCAATCGCGCCAAAGACGGTGTCGTTTTCGTCAAGATCGGTGCCGACAAGGACAGAGCGGTTGGTCTGGCCTATGCGCGCGGCAATCTGCCGGGACAGAACGGCGGTCCCCGCCGCGCCGGCGCAGCAACCCGAGGGAGCGTGATAAATTACGGCGATATCCCGGATATCAAGGAGCTGATCAATGGCGCACATGGAAAGACACATGCTCGACTGGCTGAAGCAGCGCTCCCGGTTTTTTACTCCGCCGCACGCGGAACGTTCGGCTAAATCGCTTACGCAGCCATGATAGCCGGTAATCGAACCCAGACGCGCCTCCCTGACATTGGAAGACGGTTTTGAAAGCAAGGTGGTGTAACTCATTATTCAATCCCTTACAAATAATATTCGGGGGCGCGTTTGAAATTAAAACGCGACACAAACTGTTTTACGCGTTCCTCCCGGGGCTTGTCAAAAATTTCCGAAGGGGAACCTTCCGCCAGAATTTCCCCCTTGTCAAGAAACACGACGCGGTTCGATATTTCATAGGCAAACTGCATCTCGTGAGTAGCGATAGCCATTGTGGCGCCTTCGCGGGCAAGATCCTTGATAAGGGCGAGAATGTCGTCAACCATTTCAGGATCAAGGGAAGAGGTAGGTTCGTCAAACAGAATCACCTCCGGGTTAAGCGCGACGGCGCGCGCTATGCCCACGCGCTGCTGCTGGCCCCCGGAAAGTTCGCGGGGTTTTGAACCAAGTTTTGAAGCAAGTCCTACCTTGGCAAGCACCCGCGACGCCGTCTCCTTCGCCGCGCCTTTTTCCATTCTTCTGGCGACAACAAGGCCTTCCATGACGTTTTCAAGGGCGGTCATGTTCGAAAACAGCGCGTAATTTTGAAACACCATCGCCGTTTTGCGCCGCATCGCTATTTTTTCTTTTTTGCGTATCCGTGAAAAATCGGCCCGGAGATCATCTATCCGTATGGTGCCCGAATCGGCGTTTTCCAGAAAATTGATGCAGCGCAGCAGCGTGGTTTTGCCCGAACCGGAAGGTCCGATAACCGACACCACGTCTCCTTCGCGTACAAAAAAATCAAAGCCTTTAAGCACCTGCTCCTGTCCAAACGATTTGGTAATGTTTCTGATCTCGATCAACTCAATTGTCTCCTTTGGGGGAATTGTACCTGAACCGTTTTTCAACGATCAAAAATGATTTTTCCACGATGATAAAAATAGCCCAGAAAACCAGCGCCGCCGCGACATAGCTTTCGAGGTAACGGTAGTTGATTACCGCGGCGCTAAGCGCGGTATTGAGAATATCGCGCAGGCCTATCAGCACGGCAATGGGAAGCGCCTTTATGGCGTGAATCACAACTCCGCTGGCGACAGGAACGCATACCGGCACCATCTGGGGCAGTACAACGCGGAAAAAGACAGCCGCTTCCCCGTGTCCGACCGAACGCGCGGCGTCGAACTGGCTTTTGTCGATGGATTCAAGGGCGCCCCGGAACATTTCCGACGACTCCGTCATTGCGGAAAGAGATATGGCGATAAACGTTATAATTGCCACCGGAAATTTCGGTATCCGGGACAAAATCACAAAGAGCACAAGGATGATCAAAATATCGGGCATGCCCTTCATAACCGCAATCCAGGCCGTCGTGACAATATTGGCAACCGGTATGCGGTAAAAACGGACAAGCGCAACGGGAAGGCCAAAAATAATTCCGGCCAGAACCGCGGAAAAGGCTATAAGAAGCGAGAACGGGATCGCCGTGCCCGCTTCGGCCATTGCCTTGAACATGAACACAAGATCAAAGTCCATTAAAATTCCTGTTCCAGGCTATTGATATAACCGGTAAACACCTGATCCCTTATGCGGTCCAGCGTACCATCGGCCTTCATGTCCCGTAACGCCCCGTCAAACGCCTGTTGGAGGGTGGCATCGTTCTTTTTGAACAGGAAATATGCCTCTGATACGGTAACAGGATCTTTCGTGGCAACCTTGAAGTTCAGCCCCGGTATCCTGATGTTAAAGGTTTCCGTGTCAAACCTGGTTATCAAAAGGGCGGCGTTGGTTCCGTTCGCCACGCTGGTGTTCCGCGCATAATCATCATCAAATGACGCGTACTTAAGCTGTTTGTCCGCCGGATGGGTCCTGTTCCATGTTACCAGAAAAGCCTCGTCGTTCGCGCCGGTGGAACATACAATAGTCGCGTCCGGGTTGCCCGCCAGTTCTTCAATAGAGCTTACATGCCCCCAAGGACCGTCGGCTTTTACCACAAGGTAATTGTTAAAGTCGTTATAGCCCTCTTCGCCGTACAGGTAGGTCTCGCGCCGCTCGGAATTTTCCTCAAACTCGTGGGCGCCCACATCGATCTTGCCTGAAGCCAGGGAGACAAGTACATTTTTGAACTCGAAAACTTCAAACTCAAACGTGTATTGGGGAAGCCTTCTGCCTATCTCTTTAACGACTTCGATATCAAAACCGGCAAGGTTTCCGTCTGAATCCCTGTAGCAAAACGGTTCATACGATTGTCCTGTACCAATGATGATCTTTCCGCTTTTCTTCGCGCAGGAAAATACCAGCGCGGCCGCAAGCATGACAAATACCGCTTTTACCAGAAATTTTTTCATGATTACCACTCCTTTGCCGGGCGGCGTCCGCGCCGCCCGTATTTTTTTCATTGTCAACGCAATGTCTTGCAATGTTTCGCAAAAACCGTCAGGAACACCGGTCCGTCGCCGACCGGGGCGCGCGGACCGCGCTGCCCGCGCCGTAACGGCGCTCCAGCGCCCTGAAGCAGCGCTCGAAAAGAAACGAGAGCGTGACGAACAACACCGCCACGTCAAAATACGCCTCCAGTTTATGCATCGAATGGTCACCCAAAAGATGTGCCCGCTCAAGTACATCCACTATCCCCATCGCCGAAGCCAGCGCCGTATCGGAGAGCGCCGCCGTCAGAAGCCGCCCCGCCGAAGGAATCACGATAACAACCATCTGCGGAATGATCACCCGAAGGTAGGTCTGCGGCCTTGAAAGCCCCACGGAAGCCGCCGCGTCCCACTGATCTTTGGGCACGGCAAGCGCCGCCGACCGTATCATCTCGGACGCGAAGCCTCCCACATTGAACGCATAGGCAATCAGCACGAACAGCAGCTTGCTTGAACGGGTAATATCGATGCCCAGGGGCAAAAGAAGCATGGGAAGCCCGTAGTAAACGACAAAAAGCTGGATAAAAATCGGCGTTCCCCGGATAAACGACACCATGATCGCGGAAATTTCACGCAAAACGGGAATTTTTTCGACGCGGGCCGCGGCAAAAAGCGTTCCTATAGCCAACCCCGCGCTTGCCGAGACCGCCACGATAAGCAGGGTCACCGGCAACATGGACGCTATTCTGGGAAAATACTCAAAGACATATTTCCACTCAAAAGGAACCATGACTTGTTCCACCGCCTTTCACAGTAATATTAATCATACCAAAATACTATGTTATATAACATATCGAATTACTAAGGATTACTGTATTAAAAAGATTTTGTCAATAGGTTTGAAAAATATTGTGAAAAAAAATCCCGCCCGCCTGTATATGTATGGCGTCGTGTTTACGCCTCGGACCGGGCCGCCACCGGAAGTTCATAAAAATACGTCTTTACCGTTCCGCCGTCTTCCCGGACGGACGCCAGTGAATGAAGTTTTCTTACCGGAAGGCTGAGAAGCTCCCTTACCGGTTCGGTAACAAGAACGCGGGAATGATAACGCCCCGTAAGCCCGGCAAGAACGCGCGAACGGACGGCGGGGCTGCCACAGGCGGTATAACCGGACATGGCCGACCAGTGAAAAAGACATTCCCCATAGTCCATGCCAAAGCGCCAGGAAAGTCCAGGACGCAGGCGGAACAGTTCCGTGACAAAACCCGCCGCCTTGACAGCGGGATGTCCGCCGCCGGCGCCCGGATCATCGGAATAGGGGGTTTCCCCCTTCAACCGGCCAAGGCAGACACGTTCCAGAGGAGAGCCAAAACAGGCAACGACCATATCCCGCTCATACCCCAGAATCACCGCGCCGGCTTTCTTCAAAACTGTGGACGCCTCTTCCCTGAACTTTTCCAGCGCCAGGGCGGCGCCGGCCGGATCTCCCTGATCCTCCGCGGCAAGCAGCGCGGGATCCTTCACGGCCATCACCGCCGTCCGGGCGCGTATGCGTTCCGGCGGCAGGGGCCGGCCCTTCCGTATAAGCTGTTTAAGCCAGGGTTTTCCGGCAGCGTTTCCGTAGGCCCGTCTAAAAGAAGACGCCCCCCGCACCGCCACGATGAGGGAACCGGTCCAGAAAACCAGAATCCCGGCGCAGGCCGACGCGGATGGAACAAGGGGATCTATCCAATAACCTGAAAACACGAAGTACCACGAAAAAACAAAGGCCAGAAGGGCGCCCAGAACGGGGGCCGCCGCAAGGCATACCGCCTGACAAAACCGTGACGCGCCGGTTATGGCAAGAAACGCGGCACAGAGGGACCAGAAAAGAACGTGTATCCTCCTGCCGGGAACGACGGAACGGCCGCTTATAAGGGCCAGGGCAAGCCGGGCCGAAGGTTCCGGGTTACTTCCCATAATACACAGGGAGGATTCAAGATCCGCCTCCATGTCCAGACGCAGCGTGGTAAACGTATTACAGGCGTTCCGCAGTTTTTGAAAGGCCTCTGTCAATTCGTCACGAAGGCCCATGAGCCGGGATATTCCCCTGTCGTCAAGGTTTTCGGTGACAATGAGTTCCTCGTAACCGCCGACCAGAACCGCTTCGGAAGGGCCCGAAAGCAATTCCTCAAGACTCTTCACATATCCGGCCCGCGACGCCTTCCAGGCCCCCCTTGTCTCGGCCGACGGCGAGGCGAGCATGTCTTCCCGGAGCGCCTCGCTGTAATCGTAGAGGTACAGGGGAGAATTTTCCGGCGCGCCGGCCGAATAGATCCCCAGTCCTTCGGCTTCACCCAAAAGACCCCGCAGGCTCCTGTCCGCGTCCCGGTAACGGATAAAGGCCGAAAGGGGAAGCCTCCTGTAACCGGTGCTTTGCTCAATGAGCACGGCCCCGTCACGATCCAGGGGAATGACTTCTTCGCCGCTCCTGTTCCCGCCGGCGAGCACGGGACCGTATTCGGTGTATTCAAGGCCGGAGTTTGCCGGGGAAAAACCGGAAGAAACCGCGCCGGAAGAGGCGCCGCTCCACTTTTTTTTGAGGGCGGCGTATACGGCGTGCTCGGCGCCGTCGGGAAACACGGGAACCACGCGCCGCAGTACGCCGTCCCGGTCGGGCCGGGGGCGGAGATCGCCGGTACGGAAAAGGGCGCCGAAAGCCCCGGCTTCCTTTTCAAGCTGAACCGAAGAAGTATCCCGGTCTATAAGGGCCGCGCCAAGCCGTTCCTTTCCCCGTTCGGCAAGGTCCACAAGCTCCCCGACATAACGGTCCGCGTCACGGGGCGCAACTGAGCCTGTCCGTATGGCCTCAAAGAGGTTGCGGATATTTCTTCCGAGCAGCACAAATTCCTCGTCAAGGCGCCGGCGCATCTGGTCTTCGTCCCCTTCTTCCACGGGGGAAAAACCCAATACCGGAACTTCAAGCACAAGGCTGTCCGCGTCAAATTCGATAAGGGCGTCCAGAACGGAAACCACCGTCCCGCTTTCCGCAATGTCTTCCGTATCAATGAGCAGTATTTCACGGGGAAGAACGGCGGCCGGACGGCGGCCCGCGAGAAAATCGTAGTAAAAGCCAAGCCTGGGTCCCCTTAGAACATACTCCAGCAGAAACGCCGTCAAGGCCGCCGAAACCAGGGCAATGAAGAGAATAAGGAGGTATTTTTTCGGGGTAATGAAGGCGGACATCCTTTATTTTTCGGCGTATTCGCGCGCGTCCAAAAGTCTTTCCCCAAACTCTTTCGCGGGGTGTTCTTTTATCCGAAATACTATATAGTAAGGAAGGAGAAAAACATGAAGCTGTTACCGGTAAAACGCGCCGCAAAAACCAGGGCGGTTCTTTTTGTAATCTTCGCCGTATTTCTCGCGGCGGCCTGCGCAAAGCCGCCCACGGAGGAAATGGACGCGGCGGCCTCGGCGGTTACCAGGGCCGAAAATGACGCCGGCGCGGTTACTTACGCGGCAGGCACCCTTGCCAGGGCCAGGGACGCCCTTAACCGCATGAGGACAGAGGCGGAGGCCAAGCGTTACGACGCCGCGAAAACTTTCGCGGCCGAAGCGGTAAGCGCCGCCGAAAAGGCCCTCGCCGACGGCAAAACCGGGGCGGAAAGAACCAGGGAAGACGCGGCGAATCTTGTCGCCGGCCTTAAAGGGTCGGTTTCGGAAACCGAAAATTCCATAAGACAAGCCAAACGGGCGGGAAACCTGCAGGTCGATTTTAACACCGTAGACCAGGATTTCCAGACGGCGCGGCGGACGGTGGATCAGGCCGAAGTAAGCCTGGCCGGCGACGACTACGCGGATGCCCTTGAAAAGGGAAGGACCGCACGGGGGATGCTCGGAGACATTGACGCCCGTCTTTCATCGGCGGCAACCGCAGCCTCCCGGAAAAAATAAGCCATGGCCGGGTTTCTTGACAAACTGTTTTCTCTTTTAGGCGCAAACAACGATCCCGAGGCGGGCAAAAAAAAGCTCGTCAAACAGCTTGCCAAAGATCTTTCCGGCAATCGTTTTGCGCGTTATTACCGCGCCAAATCACAGGAAATAGACGGCAGCTTCGGAAAATTCTTTTTCGAAGTATACAAAATCATTTCCCCCGCGCAGATCCTCATGCAGAACGCCGCCAAATCGGCGCAGTTAAAACAGGTAACCGCCGAGGCCTTTCTGGACAAGAACCTCCTTGAACTGCGGCGGCGCATCAGCGCCGAAACAATAGAGGCCGACGCCAAAACCGTCCAGATCAAGGATCTTGCCGCACGGGTCAGAGAGGACCTCACGGCCTTTGCCGCCGCCTTTGACAGCGAACACTGCGCCGCCATAGACCGCTGCTACAACCTTATCCTTGCCTTCAGCGCCTTCAGCGCCTTCGATTTCTTTTTCGTGCTGAAAAAATTCGACGCGAATATTACCGAACGCAATTTTACCTATCAGCCAAGATTTGCCCCGGTACGGGGCGAATATTTGTCGGAAGATCTCAAGGACTTCCTTGACATCTCCTTCGCCGTGGACCCCGATCAGGACTGGAAAAACGCGTTCAGGGTTCTTAAAATCTACAAAAACGGCGTCGACGTGGCGGCGGCCGATCAGTGGGGCCGCGTCCTGGGCCAGCTTCGGGAGATGCGGAAATCCGGCATACTGGAACTGATGATCCGTCACATCGACGGGAATCCCTCGTGGCAGTACAAGCCCCGGCTTTCCGACGAGCACATCGCCCTGGCATACCTGGAAAGCCGGCGCGCCGAGGCAAAGGGGGCGGTTGACAAAATAATCAACGTCAGACAAAACGCCCAGATCGACGTTCTTGCCAAAACCATCTTCGGAAGCGTGGAGATGGACAGGATGAAATATTACAGCGAAAAGAACGACGCGATTTACACGAAAAAAAATTTCGACGGTTTTGTCCATGCCCGCGCCCTTAACTACCTCAGAGCCTTCCTCATGGATCACGTCAAGAAGGACATACGGGAACTGTGCGACATACTCCTTGTCCGGGGCCAATGGACCGCCCCGGCCCTCGCCCAGGAAATGTCCGAAAGTTTTCACCACATCATGGGAATTTCCGATGAGCTTGTCGCCTTTGACGACACCTTTTCGGACGACGGTGAAAAGGGCGGACGCCTCAAGGCCGCCATCGTCAAGGCGGACCGCGACAAGAGCCAGGCCCGCTATGTTACGGTAATCCTCAAAAGCGCGAACGAAGAAGCGGAAGAATTGATTCAGAGGACGGCGCAGTTCCTTATCACTGTGGGGAAAAATCTTAAAAGCCTCATTGAAGATTACCAGAAGAGCCGCCGTGAACTGATTATGAACTGGAAGGAACTGGAAGGGGCGTCGGAAATCCCCCTTGGTCAGCGTATGACCGGCACCTACAAGAAAATCTACTACTTTATCCAGATGATGCAGTTTTTTGCCAAACCCAAAGAAGCATGATCCCCACAACGGCGCAGAGCGGGACCCGGCAGGGAACGCCGCCGCGCGTGCTCACGATAACGGTCAACCCCGCCATAGATGAAACCATACGGGTTGAAAAGCTCGTACCCGGTGAAGTACACCGGGCTTCCCCTGCGCACCTTACAGCCGGGGGCAAAGGGATCAATGTAAGCGCCTGTCTTTCAGGCTGGGGAACAAGGACGCTTGCGGCCGGTTTTCTGGGCCGGAACAATCAGGCGATTTTTGAAGATCACTTGAGGCGAACGGAAACAGGGGATCTTTTCATACGGCTTCCGGGAGATACCCGTACCAACATCAAAGTAGTGGACGGAGAAGGCACCACGGACATCAACCTTCCCGGCCCCAGCCTGGAAGCGGAAGACGTAAGGCGGCTTGAAAGGCTTGCCGGCGAAGAGCTTCCCCCCGAAATTGTCATGGTGATCATTTCGGGAAGCCTGCCCTGGCTCTGTCCGGCGGACCTCTACAAAAATCTTGTGCGCCTTTTCAAAAACAGGGGCTGTTTTGTCATTCTGGACGCCGACGGCCAGGCGCTCCGGGAGGCCCTGTCTTCGGAAACGCTCCCCGATTGTATCAAACCCAACAACAAGGAACTTTCGCGCTGGGCCGGACGGGAACTTTCAACAACGGAGGAAATCGCGGAAGCGGCGCTGGATCTTTGCCGCCGGGGCGTGCTTCTCGCGACCGTTTCCATGGGGGCCCGAGGCGTCCTTTTTGCCGGAAAGGACCACATCTTCCACGCGGCCGGAGAGGCGGACTGTGTATTCGGCACGGTAGGCGCCGGAGACGCCATGGTCGCGGGCATCGCCGCCGCCCTTCTGGAACAATGGGACCTGGAAAACCCGCGCCCCTGGGAAAGTCCCGTCGCCCTCCAACGCATGGCCCGGCTGGGAACCGCCTTTGCCCTTGCCAAACTCGGTTCGGGCGGCGGGGAAGCGCCCGGAAGATCCGTTATAGAAGAAACGGCGGAAAAAGTCGCCGTAAAAGAACTGTTTTTCCCGGGATGAAAGGACACCATATAAAATTTACTAGGGGTCCTGTCAGGGGTAAAAGGTCCTCCTTGCGGAGGACGCTTTTACCCCTGCCACCCCCTGAAAAATTAGTGGGTGTCCTTTTACCCCGTAATGTGAACGGGAATATGGCGCCTGGCCCCCCCGCCCCGCCCTGGAGTTTTGCGGCTCCGACCCCGGACACCGCCCCCAAACCCTCGCATAACCGCCGCGAAACTCCCCAGCAAACGGCGAAGCGCAGCTTCGCCTTTTGCCTGCCACCCCCTGAAAAATCAATGGGTATCCTTTTACCCCGTAGAATATGGTACCCGGCCCGTGGAGTTTCGCGGCTACCGCCCCACGCGCAGCCCCCCACCCCCGCCTACCCGCCGCGACACTCCCCAGCAAACCGCGAAGCGTAGCTTCGCCTTTTGCCGGCCACCCCCTGGGAAATCAATGGGTGTCCTTTTACCCTGTAACGTGAACGGGAATATGGCGCCTGGCGCGTCCTATGTTGTTTGTCAAGCAGAAACCGCCAATTCCGCCAGTTTTTCTGTTTTATTCATTAGAGTTGTTCAATAACTTCAGTTATTGAACAAATTCCGCTTCAAAACGCGATTTTGTAAGGCTAAAGCCTGTCTTTAGCCTGAAAAATCGCAAGACTTGTTTAGTAACCAACCGGGTTACTAAACAAGTTCATTTTGTAATGGCGCAGTTTCTTTTCCAGGGTTGCGCTATCCATTCGTGGTTGCCTTTTCTTCTTTGTCCGTGTAGTGGTACATTCCCGAATCCCGCGAGGTAAACCAGGAAGGGGAACCCTCCGATAAAAGAAGAATGGGTAAGAAGCTTTCCCAAAAACTGAAGTTTTGGGAAAGCCTCGAAGGAGCGGAAAAACGAAACGGAAA
>JAIRXH010000003.1 GCA_031268385.1 Treponema sp.
TTCGCCATTACATTATGGCACGGTTCCGGCGGATTGTCGAGATTTCGGAGGCGAATTCGGACGGAAGGAGGAGGTTTTTATGCATAACCCGATATGGACGCTTGTCGCGTCCTCGTTCCGTACGGAAGGGCATATCACAAGGAGGCATGGCGTGAACCAAATCATAAGTTCCACGGATTTCCTGTATAACGGCGTTCTTTTTTTCAGGTCCCCTGATTCAGGCAGATGTTACCGGCTGGCCGAGCCTTCCGGCCCTTGCAGCCGGGCGGCCCGCAAGGGCCTGCTGGCAAGCAAACGGATTTCCCTGGCACGGTACAACGAATGTTTTGCCGCCTGCAGGGGGAATGTGGAAGGAGGGGTGGAAGGAAAAAGAACAAACGGGGGAAAGGAGAAGGAGGCATCATGATCCGCCTGCCGGTTTCCTCCCGTTTCGTCAATGACACGGGTAATGATCTGCTACAGGGGAAGATCCATTCCCTGCGAAAAAATTACAACTACTGGAAGAAATTTGAGGGCCGGGAGTTGGCGCTTTACTCCTGGGCCGGCAAGCCGTACCGGAGCAGGCAGAATGTTATTTGCGTCAAGCCGCTTGTGAGCGTACAGAAAGTAAGACTTTGGCACAATGAAACCGTTGACGGCTATAAAATGTGGCCTGAATTCTTTATCAAAACAGGCCGGCACGATCCATTCCCCTTAAAGCAGGAAGAACTCGCGGCGAACGACGGGTTTGAAGACGGGGAAGAATTTACGGAATGGTTCTATGACTACCCTGATGGCGTCATGGCGATTCTGCATTTTACCAATTTCAAGTACGGGGAGAAAACGGAATGAAACGGCGAGTGGTAACGATTGGCCCCTGTACGCTTTTTCTGGGCGATTGCCTTGAAATACTTCCGGAACTGGGACAGGTGGACGCGGTAGTTACCGATCCTCCGTATGGGGTCAATCTTGGCAAAACAAAAAACGGGCAGGAAAGAGATAAAAAACGGGGATCATATACCGGTTTTTCCGATACGCCGGAATATGTCAGGGACAAGGTGGTTCCCGCGGTAAAAATAGCGTTGTCAAAAGCGGAGCGTGGACTTGTAACGCCGGGGACAAAAAATTGCTTTTTATATCCCCCTCCCTGTGATATGGGCGTGTGGTTTAATCCCGCCGGTCAATCAACAGGCAGGTGGGGATTCATGCTGGCATCCCCGATTTTATACTACGGAAAAAATCCGAAAAACATCAAACAGAGCGGCGCTTCTTCAACATGGGGATCGTTTGAACGTCTTGGGGAACTGAAAGAACTTCACCCGTGCCCCAAGCCCTTGAAGTTTACGCAATGGGCTGTAAAAAAGGCTTCCCTCGAAGGTGAAACCGTCATCGACCCCTTCATGGGAATCGGTACTACCGGCGTGGCATGCGTTAATATCCGGCGGAAGTTTATCGGGATTGAGCTGGAGGAAAAATATTTTGACGTGGCCTGCAATCGGATAGAACAGGCTTTGAAGCAGGGACAGTTTGATTTCGGGGGGACGGCAGAATGAAAACAGGTGTTTTTTTACAGGAGAAACAAAAAACCCCTCCGTACGGAGGGGCATATCAAAAGGGGAGCGCGGTCACCGTGCAAAGTCTCCGCGCCTTCCCGGAAGGATGGTTCAAGTATGACGCATAAAAAGCGATCTGTCAAAGGAGGGAGGGGATGATTACCGGTGAAAAAGATTTCATGCTCCGGGTCGGGGAGATGCGGGACGCCCAAAAGAGACGTTCCCTGACAAAGGGATATGTCGACATACTCCGGGCCGGAAGGCTGGAAAAGGAAGTGGACGATTTTATCCTTATTTTGGAAGCCGGCCGGGAACCCCAAAGGCAGGGGGAATTGTTTGTGGAGGCGAACCATGACTAAACGCTTCCCGCGCTTGTTCCGCCTGTTCCGGGAAAAGGACGTAACCGGGTCCGAAGAGGCCCTTGCCGAAGCGGAAAAGAAGCTGGCTTCCGACGAGGCCCTTATACAGTCGCAGAACCGGTACATTGCCGCGCTGGAGGGCAACCTTGCCAACCAGGCGGAAATCATCAGGGAAACACGGGCGGAGCTTGAAGATCTGCTCCGGGGACACGGAAAGGAGGATACATGCGCAGACCCTACCCCAAAGACAGCGAACGGCGCCGCGGAATCAGAATAGAACTTGCCCTGCGGGACATGACCGTCTCCGATCTGGCGAAGGTCTTGAAGATGCCCGCAAGCGTTCTTTCTGAAGTCGTCAACGGACGGCGCCTTTCAAGGAAGACGGAAGAAAAGATCGCCGCCTTTTTCGGGAAAAGCCGGGAAGAACTGTTCCCCGGCCGGAGCCTGTACGATCTCATGCTGCTGTCCGAACAGGAAAAACGGGGGGCGTAACGTGGAAGCAAACACAAAGCAAATCGCGTCCTCCCTTGGCGTAACGGTTCCGGCGGTACGGAAACGGGCCGCCCTTGAGCGGTGGACATCCCGGACGGAAGGGAAAGAGGTCCTCTGGGACGCGCGTTCCCTTCCGCCCGACGTTCAAAACAGCCTCGCGGAAAACCCGCCTGACGCAGGAGAGGGCGGGGCCGTCTTCAAACGGGCAAGTGAACGCGGACGGGAGCGGGCGCGGGACAGGATGAATGTCATCGGGGTTTTTCAAACCTCGGCGTTAAAACCGGCCGAATTCGTGGAGGCGTTTAACGCGGGGCTTGTCTCGCGGGAGCTCCTCCTTAAAACCGGGACCATATCGCTGCCGACGCTGTACCGCTGGCTTAAAGGGGCCGAATCGGGGATGGACGGCATCGTCCCCAAATGGGGGCTTGCCGCCCGGCCCGGAAGCAGCCTTTCCCTGATTGAAAAGGGAAGACTTGAATACTGGTATCTTTCCCCGGCCCGGCTTTCGGCCATGCACTGCTGGCGGAACCTGCTGCACAACCTTCCCGATTCGCTGGCGTCATACCAGACGGTTAACCGGTATTTAAAAAGCCTTCCCGAACCCCTGACCGATTTTTACCGTCTGGGAAAAACAAAGTTTGAAAGCCTCCACCAGCCATATATAGACCGGGACCCCGCGCTGTACGATCCCATGGACCAGGTTGTGTCGGATCATC
Organism: Treponema sp.; assembly: GCA_031268385.1. Taxonomy (GTDB): domain Bacteria; phylum Spirochaetota; class Spirochaetia; order Treponematales; family Breznakiellaceae; genus JAIROE01. Next base: position 3,100 of record JAIRXH010000003.1, read on the forward strand.
ACTGCTTTGATTTTCTGGTCATCAAGGACGGGGTTATCTTCCGTCCGTGGATCACTGTTTTTCAGGATTACCGTTCTTCAAAGATCGTGGGGTTCTGGGGGTCGGTGTACCCGTCAAGCCTTTCCATCATGGCGGCCTTCTACCGGATGGCCTCCGAATACGGCGCCCCCGGACTTGTCCACATCGATAACGGCAAGGATTACCGGTCCAAAATCATCAACGGCAAAACAAAAAAAATAAAGGTCCTCAATGAACGGGGAATAGAGGAAGAAGAACTCATACATCTGCACGGCGCGTTCGGGCTGTTACACTGCCGGGTTACCTTTTCACACCCCTACCACGGACAGTCCAAGGGCCGGACGGAGCGGACCTTCGGAACCTTCGCGGAGTACTTTTCGCGGGAAACCGGGACCTACATCGGGTCGAATACCGTAACCCGTCACGAGGACGCGCAGCTTTTTTACCGGGCAATCAACAAAAAAGCAAGGCGAAACGACCTGTACGCCTGGGATGATTTTGTCCGGGGCATAGAGGCGTTTATCCCGTTCTGGAACGCCCGCTGGAGAGGCGAAGGCAAGGGCATGGGAGGAAGGACGCCTGACGAGGTGTTTTACGGATACCGCAAAACGCCCCGGACAGTCGATCCCGAAACCCTGCTCCTCGTCCTTACCAGGGCGGAAACCCGCGTGGTCCGGGAAAACGGCGTCCGCGCCGGCGGCGTGTTTTACTGGGCGGAAGAATTGATTGAATACTCGGGACGGGAGGTTCTTGTAAGGCTCCCCGTTGTCAATCCCCATTCGGCCCTCGTCATGGACCCGAAAGGAAAAATAATCTGCACCGCCCGCGCGAACTGGTTTGCCGAAACGGGGGATCTGGCGGCCGATAACGAACGGGTCAACCGGGCCCGGAAATCAAATCTGGAGAAGCTCGGGAAAATGGGGGTGGGACGCCTTGCCCCGCCCGAAAAGAGCAAAGGTTTTATCGCCGTGGCGGAAAGCGAAATGAACCGGGGGAAGGCTCTTCCCATGCCTCCCGGTTTTTGCGAACCGGCGGAAGAAGAACTGCCCATGGCGGCCGGGGCTGAAACCGCCCAAAACAAATATACCAGTCCATTGGACATAGGAGTAATCAAATGACCTTACGGGATGAATTCAAGGCGTTTCTGGAAGATGCCAGAATCAGCCAGAACAAGGCGGCGGAACTTGCCGGCTATTCGGGCGCGGTTGTATCGGTCTGGCTGCACGGCGATTACAAGGGAAACAACGAGGCGCTTGAAAACGCGGTCCGCTCTTTTATGATACGGGAACGGTCCCGGCGAAGCCAGCCTGTTATCGCGTTTCAGGAAACCGACAATTCCCGCCGGATAATCAACGCGCTGCTTATGACCCACCGGGAACAGGAGATCGCCCTTGTCGTGGGGCCTGTCGGAACGGGGAAAACAATCACCTTCGAGCATTACGCGGAACAAAACCCGACGGCGGTTATTTTGATCAAGGCCGACGAGGCAATGAGCAAGGTTATTCTGATAGGAAAAATCGCCGAACGGCTTGGGCTTGATCCCCGTGACTCGTACGCCGATCTGGTCCAGCGGACAGGGGACACCCTGCAAAACCGCGACATGCTTGTCATCGTGGACGAGGCGGATAACCTTTCGGACGGCGCGCTGGAACTGCTCCGGCAGGTCGTCTACGACAAGGGGAGGTCAAGCCTTGTCATCGCGGGACTGCACCGGCTTATTTTCCGCATCAAAAACCTCAAAAACAACCACCAGCAGCTCGCCAGCCGTGTCGGCGTTTTTCTGGAACTTGGCGCCCTGACCGCGCGGGACGCGGAAAAAATCGTTTGTTCGGTCTGGCCGAATCTGGGGAAGGAAACCATGGACGCCTTTATAAGGGCGGCGGGGGGTTCCGGCCGCGCGCTGCGGAAACTTGTCAACCGCAGCCACGAGACGACCGTGGCGAACAACGTTTCAGTGCCGGATCCCGACGTGGTAAAACTGGCGGAATCGCTGCTCCTGAAATAGGGGGAAACCATGGCAAAACAGGAAAACGCCCTGGTAAAGATTGAGGGGCTCACCGCGAAGGATCTGGCGGCCAACTACCGGGTGGAAAGCGTTGAAAAAACGGAAAACGAGATCCGTTTTTTGGACAGGAATTTCAAAGTCTCATCCAACGTTTCATTGATCATGGTCTATGAAATGGGGAAACGGCTCCACGCGATGCGGTATTACATTCTGGATCACGGGATGTATCCGTCATGGGTAAAACAGAATTTCAATTATACACCGCAGACCGCCGCCAGATACGAGAAGCTGTTTCTCCACTACCGGGCCAATCCGCGGGAGTTACTTGAAAAAAACACCGTCACGGAAGCCTACATCGACGCGGGAATTAAAAAAATCATATCGGCGGACAACGGCGATGAAAGCCCTCCTCAAATCGCGGGGAAACCCGACCCGAAGGCGGAAAAGGCCCGGATGTTGTCCATGTTCAAAAAACCGACGCTGTCCGGGGCAAAGCTTGAAAATCACCGCGTGGACATCATCGGCGGCACCATCTATGTGTACCGCAAGGATGTCATGGCCACCACGGCCCCGGTTAACCTCTATTTCATGCATCCTCCGGGGCTCCCCAATTCGGACTGGCTTGACATGCAAAAATCTTTTGTTGTCGCAACCGAACTCTATCTTGAAAAGGTAGAGGAATACGAAGCGCAGGGCCGTATCGAAGCGCCCCTGGACAAATCGATCCCGGCGGTTATGAAGCGGATCAAAAAGGAGAACGGAAAATGAGGACAGGCGTCACAATCAGCCCGGATATTTTCAAGGCTATACGGGAAAAGGTCCGGGAACTGGAAGACCTTGCCGGTATGGCGCTGCTTGAACCGGAAAAAGCGGCCGGCTGCTGCCGGGAAATACGAACCGGCTGTTTCGCGTTAAACAGGCTCACCGGGAAAGCATTTTTTACAAGCCTGCCGGACAAGCCCCCTTCGGGGACGAGCGCCGCGTAGAAATAAAGAAAGGCCCTTCCCCGGACGGGGAAAGCTTTTTATAACAATCGCGTATGGAGGTATATCATGGCGCGTTTCAAGCCGAATGTCGGCAAAATCAAGACCATTGAGGACGCCAATCTGACCCTCAAGGAAATCGGGATGCTTGAGCATGAACTCGCGGCAATCGACGCGGATGCGGACAGGCAAATCGCGGAAGTCAAGGCGGAAAGCGCAAAACAGGGGGAAGGCATACGGAAGCGGATTGTCGATCTTTCCGCCCTGCTCGGCTCTTTTGCCGAATACAACCGGGGGGAACTTTTCAAAGACAGAAAAAGCGTCGACCTTTCTTTCGGCACGTTCGGCTACCGGAAATCCACAAAAATCAGCGTCAAAAAAACGACGCTGGAACTGCTCAAAAAACTCAAACTGGACAAATACATTCGCGTCAAGGAAGAACCGAATAAAGAGGCGATGTCCGTCATGGACGACGAAGAGCTTGCGCGGGTTGACGCGGTTCGTAAAATCAAGGACGTGTTTTTTTGCGAAGCAAACAAGGAGGAGATCAACAGGGAACTGCTGAAAGAGCAGCTTGCATCATAAAAGCAAAATACCGGCCTGCCCGGAAGCGGCGTTCCGGGCCGACGGAAAAAGCCAGGGGAGAGGAAAAATGAAGAACAGAATTGAGGACCTTAACAACTACCTGTTTGAATCAATTGAGTGGTTAAGCGACATGGATGTGAAAGGAGAGGAGCTTGAGGAAGTAATCCGACGAGCCAGAGAGAAATGTGAGGTCGCAAGACATCTTATAGAACTTGGACGGCTGTCGTTGGATGCGGCAAAGTTAACCAATGTGATTCCGGAAAGAAGCAAGCGCCACTTCCTGCTGGAGTAATAATGCGCCGGCATCTGTTTTCCCCCAGAGAAATCAAATTTCTGGAAAAGAACGTTCCCGGCCGCGGCTTTCCCGAGGCGGCCAAACTTTTTAACAAACACTTTGGGCTCCGCGTTCCCCATTCAAAAATCAGGGCCGCGGCGAAAAACAGGGGGATAACCTCCGGCCGGGACTGCCGTTTCCGTCCCGGCCATATTTCTTACAACAAGGGGAAAAAAGGTTATTGTCCGCCGGGATCTGAAAAGGGCTGGTTCAAGCCGGGAAATAGGCCCCAGACGTATCTGCCGGTCGGAACCGAAATAATAGATTCGTATGGATACGTGAAAGTGAAAATTGCCGATCCCAACAAATGGAACTTCAAACACCGGATCATCTGGGAAAAGGCGTATGGCAAGGTTCCACGGGGCCATATCGTAATTTTTGCCGACGGCAACAAGCTGAATGTAAGGCTGAATAATCTGCTGCTGGTATCCCGGAGCGAACATGCCGTGATGAACAAATGGGGGTTGAGGTCCTCTGACAGGGAAATGACCAAAACCGGCAAAGCAATTGCGGACATCAAGATGCTGATCGCAGGGCGCAAACGGGATAACTGTCACAAGCGGAGAAAATCAAAGCGGATGGAGGAAGTTCATGGAAAACATTGAAAAAATAAAAAACAAGATTAAAAAACTCTTTGCCCTTTCAACATCGTCAAATCCGAATGAGGCGGCGGCGGCGCTGGAAAAGGCGCAGAGTCTTATGAAGGAATATTCCGTGTATATCGACGCCGCCGAATTGGAGAATATGCAAAGGGTGGAAGTAAAAACCGGAAGCCGGGGCGATAGCGCTCCTTTACACGAAGTAATACTCATGAACGCCATAGCGGGGGCCTTTGGATGCCGCCGGGCATATGGTTACACCAGCGGCGATGGATGGTATAAGGTTCATGACTTTATAGGACTGGAACACCGTGTCCAGATAGCGTCATATATTGCCGAAGTTCTCCTTCGTAAATTAAACCGGGCGCGGACAACCTTCATAAAATCCCTGTACCGGGTACGCAATAGGTATACCAAAACATGCAGGGCCGACGAGTTTTGCCGGGGGTGGGTTCACGCCGTTAGTGACAAGCTGGTCACAACAAACCAAAGCCCGGAAGAAGAAAAAGCCCTTGATACCTACGAACAGTCTCTGGGGTGGAAATCTTGTGCTGCTCCTGTCAAAAGAACCGGCAAAAAAGAAAACGACTGGGGGAATGGTTTTGAGTCCGGACGGGACGTGGATATACAGCACGGCGTCGGCGCTTTTGAAGGAAGGCTGTCCATAGGGGGCCCCTCATGAAAAGCCGTCTCTCCATCATCCACGTGGCCAAAAAACAGCTTGGCCTTGACGAGGAGGCTTACCGGGCGATCCTTTCCGGCGCCGGCGTTGACAGTGCCAGAGACATTTCCACCGACGCCCAGTTTAACACCGTGATGTCCGCCTTTGCCCGGTTGGGCTTCACCTCCCGCGGGACGGGGGTAAAGTACCGGCGTACCGCCGCCGGAACAAACCCCGCGCACCTGTCTTTACGGCAGGAGTATTACATCCGGGGACTCTGGAATCTGGCCAGCCGGGTCAAAGACGAAAAGAGCCTCCGGCACATGGTAAAGCGGATCGGAAAGTCCGATGACATCAGGTTCCTTTCCCGTCAAGCGGCGTCGGCGGTTATACTGGCTTTACGGGATATTTGCTGGAAAGCCGGATACAACCCGGATTCAAAGGATGCGCCATGGAGATCAGAATGGAAAGATGTTTGAACCTAAGACAGACGGCGGAGTATTTGGGGGTCAGTGAAAGGCACGTTTATTATCTTGTCGACATGGGAAGCATTGAGGCCTGGAAAGTAGGCAAACTATGGCGATTTTTTAGGGGGGCTGTTGATCAATATGCTGGAGGAAAATACCACAGAAGAACTTACAAGAATTCTGCCCGCCATTCTGACCGTGGAAGAGGCGGCAACCTTTTTGAACTGTTCTACGGAAACAATTATACGGCTGATAAAAAGAGGAAAACTCTGCGCCTACCGGGTAAAAGAAGAATACAACCGATGGAACATCAACCGTCTGGACATGCTCAAATACCTGGCGGAAAACACAAACATCTAGGAAAATCCCGGAATATTTTGCCTCTTCAACTGGAATTTGACTTCGGGATTGTCATTTGATTTTTGCGGTTTCTCATTTGGTTTCCCTTCTTTTTGGGGTGTTTTGGGACAATATAGACAAAACCCCCTCGTAAGTCATTGTATTATCAAGATTTAAACGCGTTCTAACGATCTGTATGGTCCTGTTAAAACTCTCTTAAAACAGGAGAAAAACCCTGTTTTGAAGGATATTTATTATCACCCCATTTCAGGGCCTTATCGTTCTATTTCTTTGTATTATAAGGAATTACCTGTTTTCAGGGAAACGCCCTTGATTATCAAATTCAATAATAAATAACAAC
>JAIRXH010000015.1 GCA_031268385.1 Treponema sp.
ACATGAGGCCGAAAAGAACAGCAAAAAAAACAACGCGCAATCCTGTTTTTCCTTCTTTCATGATTACCCTCCTGAATCATTCATGTCTTTCGGCAGCCACCCTTCGTATTTATCCCGCAGGTGTTTGGGAAAATTGTCTTTCAACAAATCTTCATAGTCTTGCATAATAATAAAGCCGAGATCCGAGGCCGGCTTATCCTGGAATTCTTCGGCGATCCTGCGACAGCTGTTAACTCCGGCTTTCGCGGCGATCTTGCGGCAGCCGTCAATTCCGGCTTTATACAAGTTCCCGTCATCCGCGTCAATACCGCCGGAACCACTCCGAATCAGAGACTCCTCAAAATCCGCCAGAGCAAGGCCGTATTCCTCAAGAAAATAATGGGCAAGGCCCCGGGCGTTGTAAAATATCGAAGAACTTTTTAGAGTATACCCGCATTTCACCTCTTCTGTCAAGGGGGTTAACAGCAGCTCCAGTGTACGGGCCGTGATATTCATGGACGGGTTGAATATATCAACCAGTTCAGAATATTCAGAAAGTTCAGGCGCCCGTACGTCCGGAAACAAAATGATTTTTCGGCCGGATTCTCCGGACCACACTTTTCTTTCAAGGCTGTCTTTAGTATAAAAAAAAATATTTATCGCCTCGCTTAATTTTTCAAGGGCCCCGGACAGGAGGCCTTTATCCGGCATCCCTTTATCAAGCCCGCCTTTATATTCTTCAAGCAGTTTTTCTCCCCGGCATACACATTCATCAACGTCAAACAGTTTTTTTTCCGGGGCCTTATCTTTATGCGTGACTTGCGGATCTTTAGAAAATTCAAGATAACGCCGAAAATTGCCGCCGGCTTCTTGCCGGAAGTCGGGGCCGTCTTTCTCCTGATCTTCCATCCTGAATATAAACGCCAGACCGAGGACAAGACAGGCCTGTTTTTGGACTTTATCGTCATCCTGCGGCGCCATGCCGCAGTATTCCGTCACGGCGTCAAATCCGTTCTTTCCGGCCAGAATTTCCCTGTCCAGCAGCGTGTTGTTAACAAGAAACCCGGCAGCTTCTTCCCGGTAGCTTAAAGACAGTTTAAGACAAGCCAGCGCGCAATCGCAGTACGGGGGGTTTCCGGGCGGTTTAGTTCTTTTATTCAAAGACGCCTTCAGAGCCGCGAACGTATCGCGAAGGTTCTTCTGTTCCGGGGCGGAATCCATAAAGGGCAGGTTCATGGCAACCCTCCGGTACATGTTCCACAGAAAATAATCCATCCCTGGCCTCCTCCCGGTTTTTCGTGTTCCAGTTCATTGGACTTGTTCAATAACTGAAGTTATTGAACAACTCTATTATAAAGACATTCCAGCTTTTGTACGGTTTCCCGCATCCTTCTTACGCCGGACGGGCCGTATTTATATATGAAAAATTTCCCATTTTCATCAAGAAAGGCCTTTATCTCTTTAATCATTCCCATTGTCTTTGCCTTGTACTTCCCCGATACTCCGATACCGTTGTCTCTTATACACCGCACAAGTGAAGCGATCATTTCAAGGGCTTTGCCCAGATCATATTTGTGCAACAAATTGATAATCACATGATAGTACATGCCTATCGCATCGTTCCCCCTTGTTTCCGCTTCTTCGGGAACAACGCCGTCATTTGCCTTTTTTGCGCGCTCTCTTTCGCAGCAAAAATATTTTTCGTAAAAATCAATGGCCATAAAGGCATAGGGCATAATCCTGTCGCTCATTTCCTGTCGAAAACCCTTCTCCTGGGGGGTTTTCTGCCAGATTTCTGTCCTTGAATTCGGGAGAACTATGCTGTTTCTTATTATACCCGCGATATAGAAATTCGCGCCGGCGATTTTAGCATGGTTGGGGGGCTTCTTCCCGCTTTCTTTCTTCAAGGCTTCCATGAATTCGTTTAATTTTTCCGTCGTATAGTTGTTTTTAAGAGCAACATAACGCCTGTCAAAATCAGACATAGTATTTCTCCATACAATCAGGCGACCGCCGGGACTGTATACGTCTCTTTTTCACCTTCTTTTTTATAAACTGTTTCCTCGGACGTTGTTATCTCTATTTCAAAGCGAGGAGGAAGTTTCGCAACGTAAGCCTCATCCTTTTTCGCCGTTTTTTTTTCAAACTCCTTCAGGGAAGCCTTGAAAGCTTTCTGAACCTGTTTTTTCCGCCTCAATTTCTCCGGGAGAAAATTAATGGCGTCAGGATTGTTTTTAAGCGCCTCTATGGCGATAACATCCGTTATGCCGCCCTTCACCCAGGCCAGCGCTCCATAGAAATTCCGCACGGCAAGTTTGTACAGTTCCCCGGTTTGATATTCTTCGGGAACAAGCTCCAGGGCTCCGCCCCACGATTCAACGGCGGTCCTGTAGTACCCGGCAGGATCGGTCCCGATTATATCTTCAGGGACATACTGCAGCGCCCTGCCGTTGCTTTCTACCGCGGCAAGGCAGATCCTGCCGGTACAAAGTTCCTTTTTCCTCTCCTTTATCGTTTTCAGCAGCAAACCCGCGTATTTGTATTTGTCCCGTTTCCTGACCGCCTCTAAACACATGTCCTCCGTCCATTCTTTCTCGTCGATATACAAGAGCGCATGGGGCCCGTTATTAATGGCCTTAAGCCAAACGTCTTTCGAATACAAATCCTTTCTGTGTTCACGGACAAATACAAGAGCGTCGGCCGAACAGGCCAGTTGGCAGAGGACCATTTCCTTATCCCACATGAAAAACGGTATTTTGTGCAGCGCAACAGAATGGTCAAGCTCTGTTTTAAGCATGTTTATTTCTTCAACCCTCAGGCGGATAATCCCGCAGAGGTTGCAGGCCATGACAAAAAATTCCTCATTGACGGACAGGGCGCTGATGATCAATACAAGATCCTGCCTGTCAATTTCCCGGTCGGCGTTTTCCGGAGAAAACGCTTCGTGTCCCGGCGGATTGTTTTCCCTGTAAAAATAATTGAGGATTTCGCCATTTTGCCCAAGTGAAATAATTGAAAGAAGATCGGCGCACAATTGCTTTTCCCTGTCGTTTCCGAAAGAAAAAATATCCGTCATGGAATCAATCCTGCCGGAATTCTCCCGGACACAGATGTCCCTGTCCGCCTCGGAAACATTGTACGTCTCCATGAGGTAATCGATAAAACGCCCGGTCTGCGGGTCGTATACAGGAAAAGTCATAGCGTTCATTTTCTTCATCCCCCCTTCCGGAAGCCGTTTAATTTATTTATTTCGTCCGCCACGTTCCCCATCCACTCGGAGAAATCCTTACACACCTTCCCGTCATTAAAATTCAAACTGTCCCTGTATATTTCGGAAAACACGGCGAACACCGTGCTGCTTTCGGCAAGGGAACGGTATTTTCGGCTGCGCTTCAGAAAAGGCCTGGCATATTCGATCAAATCTTTCACGTCCCGTGAACGTAAATATTTCAGAAATTTACCGATATGCTCTCCGGGGAAATGTGTGGGGAAATATGTTATGTAGATCTCCATCAATTTATTTTTCGCGTATGCATATTCATCTTTCGCGCCGGAATTTTCGTCCCCACCTTTCCACGGGGCTTTACCGGGCACATCAGAATTCGGATCGGCAATTTCCTCCTCACCGTCATTCTCGTCTTCCTCATCTTCAAATGTGTCGTTTTCCTCGTCTTCCACATCCCGGCCGGTTTCTTTTTTGCCTTCGGTATAGCCAGACGGGAAATATATGTTCACCATGCCGCGAAGGCGTTCTATATCCCCTGCCGACTCGCCAAGAATTTCAACAAACCCGGCGTCCTTCCTGTACCGGTCATACAGGCGTACTATGTTCTTCGCCAGCGGCAGATATTCAAAAATATGTACAACTTCCCCGGCGTCTCCTGCCTGAAACAACCTTTCAAAATCTTCTTTTTCCGTTTTTTTGTTTTCATGTTCAAACCAGAATGATATCTTCTCCGCGATATCTTTTATTTTTTCCCTGTTTGTATCGTTGAAAATCGGCGGCAAAGATTTATTCCTGTGCATTTCTTCCAGTTCATACTGCCACCAGCTTTCTTTCAGCCCCGTCAGGGTATCTATCAGATCATACAGGTTTTTTATTCCATACACAGCCTCTTCTTTCTTCATCTGCAGCGCAATATCCCTTATCAACGCAAATCCTGATCCGAAATGGCTGATAAACGGCTCTTCGTCTTCGTCGTCTGTCCTGAGATCAGCCTTTTCAAACACCCTGACGTACTCCGGCGGACATCCTGCTTTCTTCGCCATCCCGTCAAACCGCAGCATAAACACCTGTTCAAAAAAATCTTCGTACAGGCTAAAGGACAACTTGATAAAACAATCGTCCAAATTTGTCTTGTTTACCTCGCCGGACGGTTTGAACAGTTTACCATGTAATTGCCGTAAAGACTCGCTCCGGCTCCTGCTCTTGCCAAAATAAAAACCGTACGCCAGCTTTTCCACTATATTCATGCCGGGTATTTTAATCCTGTCAAAAAGACCATTCTTCAATCCGGGAAAAATTTCCTCATCGCTAAATATGGTTTCAAGAGGATCTTCGGAAATCTTCTCCCGGTTTTTCGAATAATAGAGGCTGTACAACAGGTACTCTGCTTTGATGATTTTATCGGGGGGAACAAGACCGAATTTTTCAAGCAAATGTACGGTCCGCAGCTGTTTCTTGTATTCAGGGTCAAGGGCCGATTCTTTAACAGGCTTCCCGTTTACCCTTGCCGGTTCGGCGCCGTTCCAGAAACCGGCCGCGTTATTAAAATTTTTAAAGGTTACATTTTTATCAATTTTGAATCTTTGTCTTTTTTCTTCTGGAACAACCCATAAAAAATCATTGCCGCTTATTTCGTCGTCTTGTTTCTTCGTGTCTTCTTTTGTTAAAGAATTTTTGAAATAATCGCGCTGTGCTTCTTGCGGACTATTCTCTTTTATCAGATCGTTGTAAAACAATACCAGCCGGATTCCCGTATAACAGCGGGTATAATTTCCCCTCGCAAAAGACTGGAACTGTTTATACGCGGTTTTAGGCGAAGACCTGACCATGGCGCTTTTCCATTTAAAAAGAAGCCTTTCGCCGTTCCCTCCGGCTTCTTCACCGGCCCCCTCTTCGTCCGTGACGAGCTCATACTTCATTCCCAGATGCTTGCATTCACTGTAAAATATATCGGCCATGCCGGTGGCTCCGGCGGCAATGTCGCACTCTTTATCAAACATTTCCCGAAGCCCGCAGGCAAACTGTTCATCTTCTTTTTTAAGGAAAAAACGAAATACGTCAACAAGTTCCTTTTTGAGCAAGGGCCCCAGTTCTTTTTCCCATATATCGTCTATTCGGGCATAAACCTTATTACTGTTTTTCCGGCGGCCGGTCTTCTTTTGATCTTCTTTAGCATCGTCTTTCTCCCTCTCGTAAGGAAGAATGTTACAGATTGTTCTTTTCCGTGCGATACCGGGAATATAAGGATAGTAATGATAACCGTTTCCCGTTTTTTCTTTTTCCAGATACTGGCCAAATTCACATACCGCCCGTTGTATGCCCGCGTCCGCCTTCATAAACGGATCGGTCCCTTCATTGGGAGGCCTGATTTCTTCAAGGAGCAAAGAAGGAAAACATCCGTTCAGTACCCTGATTATAACCAGAGATTTTACAAACAAGACTCTTCCTCCTAAAAGAATATGGGGCAGTATACCATTGAAAATTCCATACGTCAAGAAAACGCCGCCGGCGTGAATATATCCCGAATTCCACGCGGGTATGTTCATGGCTGCCTCCGTATATCTTGTTTATACACAACATGCGGCAATTCGCCCGGCGGCAAATGAATACGCACCCGTTTCGTATTAGATCAAACGAATACGCACATGCTTCGTATTATATGAACAGAGGGTACTAAAATGAAAAGAACTTTGTTTTTTGTGCTTGCCGGTGTCCTGTGTCTTCTGACACGGACAATTATGGCGGAAGATCTCCCTCTTTTCAAGAGGGCGATAGAAGACGCGGCGGTAAAACTGAGGGAAAAGCTGCTGGAGGAACCGCCGGGGGGCGTCGTGTTCATCGGCCCCATCAGCAATGAGGCCGATGATCCCGCCCGGTTTGCCCTTTCGGTTATCGAAAAAATCCGGCCTGTTTTACAGGGACCGGCAGGAGAAAGGAACCTTGCCTTTGTCAATGAAGAAAAGGCCCGTAAGGAAACCGGCGTCAACCCGGATGACTTTGCCGGAGAAGAAGCCGCAGGTCAATTTTTCAGGAAGCTGGGAAACGTTGATTATATCGTAACAGGCAAAGTCGACGGGGAAGGAAATTTTTCGATACAGGGGTTCGGCGGCGACGGGGATTTTTTCAACCTTGACGTCCCGTTTCAAATAGATGACGAGTACTTCCGCTTGTACAATCAGTTCACCAAGCCCGCCGCCCCCGGAGAAAACCTCCGGCTGTTTTCCTCGGAAATACTGGATATCTCCTACAGCCAGCCGTACGGAGACCACCTTGCTGTCGCCGCCGGGGACGGCAGTATTGTGATTCTTGACGCCGGTACAGGCGCCGAAAACCAGGTCATACGGAACCCCGGAAAGCCGAAGGTGACGGTTCTTTCCAGGGCAAGGAACAATTCCCTTGCCGCCCTGGATGAAACCGGAATGGTTACCATATACGACGGCGGCGGGGCGTTTGTAAATTCATTCCGGGCGGGCGATGCCGCCGCGCTTGTATACACCGGGGGCAGAATATTCACCGGGGGCGCCGCCGGAACCAGTGCCTGCGACCTTGCCGGAAACAGGCTGCCCCTTTCCCTGCCTGCGGGGCCGGTCAAGAACCTTGTCCTGACCCCTGACAAAAAGCGGCTGGTGGTACATACGGCGGAAGGGATTAGTGTTCACGATACCGAATCGGGAACAAGAACAAGCCTTATACGGGGCGCGTTCACCGCGACTGCCACCGGGAACAGATACCTTGCCGCGGCTGAAGAAAGAGGCCTCATCAAAATTTACAACATCGCCGGCGGCGGCAGTCCCGTAAAAATACTCAAAAGCAAGAACGACATAACCTCCCTGTCGTTCAGCCGGAACGGAATTTTTCTCCTGTCCGGCGACAGGTCCGGCGTCACCAGAGCATGGGCGGTTAGACAGGGAATCGAGATGTATACGCTTGAAGGCCATCAGGGAGCGGTAAACGTTCTGGCATGGCGTCCGGCATGGGGAGGATTCGCATCGGGAGGAGCCGACGCACGGCTTATTCTCCGTAACGGGCTCGCCGAACCGTCGGGGACAATCCTGATAAAGTCGGCGGTGAATGAACCCTGCGTAATCGAAATCAACGGGATCCCCGTTCTTGAAGACGGAATAATTGCCCCGTACGCGGAAAGGGAATTTCGCGCCCCAATAGGCGCCGCCGTTATGAAAGTAAGGGGAAACGGGATCTACTTTAATGTTTCCTATACCCAGGAGATGTCCCTTGATGTTAAAGAAGGCGTCACTTCCGAAGTCAGCCTTCAGTATAATTACCGGGAAAAGGTGATACCCGATCTCCGGGGACTGCTTGAACCAAGGGCGGCCGGTTTTTCCCCGGCCGGACCATTTCTGGCGGCGGGATACAGGGGTTCGGAGCCCGGCCAGACGGGAGGCCGTTACGCGCTCGTACTCGTCTGGAATACGCAGACCGGAACCTTTGAAATCATAGGCGATCCATCAACGTACCACCGCGCAAACGTGAACGATATAAGGTACGACGCAACCGGGCGAAGGCTGTTTAGCGCATCAGACGACGGTACCGTGAAGGCCTGGGACCTGGCGGCAAGAAAACTTGCCGGTACTCTTGAACACGGCGGAAAGGTAGTTTCCTCTGACATTGGAGAAAAACTGATCCTTACCGGTTCCGCCGCCGATACCAAGGTGTGGGATGCGGTCACATATCAGTACCTGTGTACCCTGCAGGGAGGCCGGGGAGTTTTTTCCGGCGGGGTAATTAAAACATTCGAGAAAAGCACTGTCCGCGTGTACGATTTAACCGGAAACCAGATCGGGCTGGAAAAAACCGGCCACGATTACGAGCCGGTTTCAATAGCGGCCCCTGTTTCAGGCGGTTTACTGATAACGTACCGCGATGAAACCAGTCATATAACCGGCCGTTCCCGTTCCCTTGTGATTCCGGGGAATTACGCGGCTGCCGGCAACGAGATGATTGCCTCCGCGACGGATAACATTATCGAACTAAGGGACCTTACTACCGGCGAGGTCGTCGACATTCTTGCCGGACATGAAAAGGAAATAGCATGGCTCGCTTTTTCAAAAAACGGCGCGCTCCTGTCATCCTGTTCACGGGACGGGACGCTGCGGCTGTGGGATGTACAGGCACGTAAGGAGCTTGGGCAGTTCCTGCGGTACAGAGATGGTCAGACTGCGGCCGTTGTAGACGGGTATTACCTGGGGGACGATCTTCATCTCCGGGTACGAAGCGGCAGCCAGACGCGGGATTTTAACGAAGGCGAAAGCTGGACGTTTCAAAACCCGGAAGCAGTACGGAAAAGTTTAGGCAAATAAGGAGTGCGGTATGTGGTGTATAAAGAACGGGGTAAAACCCGGCGGCAGAGCTTGCTTGCCGAAGAAGGCGGTGCGGATTCTGGTATTAGGCATATTGTTGTGCCCTGGAATCGCGGCGCTGCCGGCGGGGGCCATGGACATCATGCATGTGCTTGAAAATACGGCCAAAACTGCTGTTATGAACAAAGACGGGGACCAGCTTGCCGTCGTGACCCTTGACGGCGGGCTTTCGGTAATCGGCACGAAAACGGAGAATGAATCGCCCATCGTAATCGCCGAAAACGGAGTCGAGGCGGCGGCCTACGTTCAATCCGGCGGCAGGGAATACCTTGTCGCGGCTTTCGCGGAACATATCGCGATCTACCAGGCCAATGCCAAGCCGGGGGGCAGACCTTTCAAAACCATTGGCGCGCCAGGGGTACGCAGCCTTGACGGCAGCGACAAAGGCCGGTTCGCGGCCGGTTCGCGGACCGGGGAAATCAATGTGTACAACATCGACGGCGCAAAGTCCGTCCCCTTCGGCCCGCACAAAGGGGCTGTGGATATTATAAAGTTAGGTAACAATAATACCGTCTTCAGCGCGGGCGGGGGGGAGCTGCCCAGACTGTGGAATACTTCAACAGGGCAAATTGAATCGTTCCTGGCGCACGGAGAAATCCTTAAACAGATCCATTCAGCGATATATGACGAAGATAAAGACAGCTTTTTCGTCTCCGCGGGGGGAAGTATCTATCAATACCCTGCCGGGATAAGTGGCCCGCTCGTTCTTTCCGGCACGCTTATCGCCGAGTTTCCCGTACCGGTGACAGCCTTGTCCGTTTTCCACGACGGCGACAAAACCAGCCTTCTTGCCGGGAGCTACGATAAAAAACTCCATATTATTGACCTTACGGAAGTAAAAGACGGCAGGCGCGACATCAGAGAGTATACCGGTTACGCGGGAGCCGTGATTGCGGCGGTACAGGCCAGAGGGAAAATCTTTTCGGCGGCGGGAAGAAATATCTCGGTCCAGGCGGGAACAGGCGGGAGCATGGTAAAAGTGAACTTCAACCCGCCAAACAGATACGTAACCGTTATGCTGGACGGCGAAAGAACCGGCGGCGGGGTGATCCATGAGGAAAAGCGTTTTTATTTCAGCGCGTATACAAAAACCGGGGAATTCTCGGGGGTTCCCGAAGGTATTATCTCCGTGCGGGTAAAAGAAAGTGATGTCATGGTAAAGGGGGGCGGCGTAAAGTTCACGGTTTCAAGAGATCAGCCTCTGGATATTAATCTTGAACTTGCCGTTAAAGAGACGGCGCGTCTTGAGGCTGTCCCCGGCGGCGACGCCGCCGGGGTCCTGGATATCAGTTATAGCCAAAACGGTTTTATCGCCGCGCTGAACGACAACCAAACGATAGCCATCTGGTATAGGGACAAGCCTCCCCGGGTTATTAAACTTCCAGAACCGGGGAATGTTATCGCCTGCGATAACGCCAGTGTGGCGGCCGGCGTTGGCAGCGAGGTTCTGGTCTGGAATAATGACGGCAGCCTGAAATGCCGTATCCAGCAGGGCAGAGCGGCGGCGGTAATCCTCCTGAAGGACGACCTTCTCGCCCTGGCGGCCGGGCCGCGCATATACCTCTACAATGCCGTATCCGGAGAAAAATTTCCGCTTCCGGCCATGGAACACAACGGCGACGTCCTTTCACTGGCTTTCTCGGCAGATGGACGTATGCTGGCAAGCAGCGCGGCGGATCGTTCAATCAAATTATGGAACGTTTCAACCGGAAACGAGCTTGAATTGCAAACCCCCCTCCGCTTCGCCCCGGCAAGCGCCCTTGCCTACGGGAAGGGCGCCGATAGCTATCCGGGCGGAAGGTATATCGCCGCAGGGTACGGCGATGGAACCATTCTGCTGCTTGACGGAGTAAACGGAAGACCACAGGAGAACACGGAAATACATCACCCAGACCCGGACGGAGGGATTACCCGTCTTTTTTATACCGAAAACGTCATCGTTACCGGCAGCGAAAATTCCGTTGTATTTCATGACGCTACTAAAACTTCCGCAAAAAGAATAATCAGCGTTCAGAATAACGGGTTTGCCCTGCTCCGAAACAACAAAATCGCAGTGGCCTCCCCTTTGGGATTTATAGGGCTGTACGATGACGGGGAAGAGACAGGAAAACTGATCCTGCGGCCTGACGGAGAGTGGGTTTGCGTATACAGGGAAAAAGCCGGCGGGACCTACCTGTACATGGCCTCCGAAAACGGAGAGAGCGCCGTGTACGCCGGGGACCGCCCCCTTACGGCCGAGGAAAAAATCAGCCTCAGGGGCAAAACCTTACCGTTCTGATACTGAATAATACTGAAGGAGGGAATTATGAAACGCATTATCATGATTTGTTTTATGGCATACACGCTGCCGGCCTTTCCCCTTTACGGGCAGTCAAAGGGCGTGTACATAGGCTTTATGGTATTTTCGGGATACCTTTTCGACATTATCCCGGGAATGAATATCGAAACTGAAAAGGCAGGGAGCTTCGCCCTTTTCACCGGAGAAAAGTATGAAGCTCTGCAGAGTATCCTGAAAGAGCGCTACCTCGGCGAAAAGAGAAGGGGAAGCGAAACCAAGCTTATCAAGGCTGCGGAAAAAAGTCTTGACATCATCAGCTCCGCTCCCTTTCCGGAGCAGCCCTCATCCCGGACTATTGTTTTCCTTACCGACGGCGAAGAAGAAGAAAATGGCCGCGCCGGGCGGCAGATTGAAGACGGACTGCATTCCCTCAAAAAAAAGATCCTGGCGCTTGAAGAGGCCGAACCCCCGCTAAGATCCATCGCCGTCGAGGTAAGGCCCTCGCAAACCGGATACTCTGAAAATCCCAAACGGAAGGGCTTCAAGGAACTTCTAACCCTTGCCGGGGGCCGGGAAGAAAACCTGTTCCGCCTGAACGATTTTGACGATCCCGGTTCGGAACTGTCCCGGACCTTCCGCGAAATTGCCCGCAGGGCGGAAGAGCAGGAGAAGCCCGCCGCCTTGTACTTCGTTCTTGATATAAGCCTTTCGCTGCTCGACCGCCATCAGATCAAGGAAAGTGTCGCCGGCTCGGTCATGAAGGCGATTGCCGCGCTTTTCGGCGTACCGGCACAAGAGGGCTTTGTCTACGTTGCCCCCGGAACCTTCCACATGGGGAGCGACACGGACGCCAGTGAGGCCCCGAAGCACGAGGTAACGCTCGGCGGTTTTTACCTGCTGGACCACGAGGTCACCGTCGGAGAATGGAGGGCTGTTATGGGAGGGCATGAAGATGAAAACCCCGATCTTCCAATTACGGAGGTGAGCTGGTTTGATGCGATCGAATTCTGCAACCGGTCAAGCGAAATCTCCGGCGCCGAAAAGGTGTATACGATTCAAAACGGCGAAGTAATCATGGACAGTTCGAAAAACGGCTTCCGCCTGCCGACCGAGGCGGAATGGGAATACGCCGCCGGGCCAGGAAGAGGAAACACAAGCAAGGCCGACGCGAATTTTGACGGCGACGCGGCGGTTCCCGTGAAGAGCTACGGAAAAAACCGGGCCGGTCTCTATGACATGGCGGGCAATGTAAGAGAATGGGTCTTTGACTATTTTTCGGCCTATATCCCGGAGGCGCGGAACAACCCTTCGGGACCCGCCGGAGGGGCGCAGCGGGTCATGCGGGGAGGATCCTACCTTGACAGGGCCGAAAATCTCCGTCCGGCATTCCGCGCCTACGAACCGCCCGGTTACAGGGACGAACATGTCGGATTCAGAACCGCGAGAACCGCAATTTCCAAATGATAAGGGAGAAGAAGATGAAACGTCAATGTATATTTTTTTTATTGATAGTCAACGGATTCCGGCTCTTTGGAGAGGGAGAGGCCTCCCTGCGTGATTATGTGTGTCTGGTAGAGGCGGCTCATCAGCATGTCATGCATTCCGGTTCAGGTTTTGTCTACGTGGATTCCCGCGGAAACAACTACATACTGACAAATCACCACGTGATAGAACGGAGCAATGTTATTTCGGTCCTGTTTTTCAGGCAGGACGGCCGCGTGGAACGCCATGACGACATAAAAGTCATCTATGAGAATGCGGCCTATGACCTTGCCGTTCTTTCGTTCCCCTCGGGGCGCAGGCCCTTTGCCCGGGGACTCAAGATAGCGTCCGGTTCCGCAATAGACAACGGACTTGAGGTATTTTCGGCGGGGTATCCCGGTATGGTGTGGCGGTATAGTAAAGGCATCATCAGCAGGCGTTCCGCTGTATTACCCGTGAAAGAGAGCGGGTCACCGCTTTCCTTTATTCAGCATACCGCCGAAATTTCGGACGGTTCTTCGGGAGGCCCCCTTCTTGCCGGTGAACCGGACACTCTTTTGAAATACGCCGTTATCGGCATCAACACCCTCAAGGGCAGCGGCGGACGTTACTTTGCCATCCCGATGGAAAGGGTTACAGCCCTCCTTGACGCCGCAATCAATCCATGGAACCGGGGAAAGGAGCCGAATGACACACCTTCCAGGGCGGCGGTCATTTTTTTTGGAAAGGAAACCGGCGGATCAATCAAGACGGGGAACCATGACTGGTATCGTATCGACAGTTCAACGGGCGGCGAAATCATTGTCGAAGTTTACGGAGAAACCGGCGTTGATATTACCCTGTACGGAAGTGATGCCGCAAGCGTACTTGGAAAAAATTCAGGCGTGAATCCCGCCATTGCCGTCAGGATTTTCCCGGAAGAAATATACTACATCGAAGTAAAGGGAAGGGAAGCGTTCTGGGAAACGTACACCATCATGGCAAGACTGATACCGGAGCCCGATCAATACGAACCGGATGGTCCGGAATCTCCTCTTCCCCTCACCGGGGACGCTTCATGGGTATCCCGGACCCTTCACCGTGACGACGAAGACTGGTTCTCCCTGACCACGCGGGGCCCCGGCCTGTTCATCGCGGAAACCGCCGGGAACACCGGTACTTTTATTGAATGTTACGATACCCGGCTGCGTTCCATCGCCGGTAACCATGACGGCGGTCCCGGAGGAAACGCCCGTGTCTTTTACAGGACGGAGACGCCGGAAACCCGGCTCATCAGGGTACGCGGTTTCAACAACGCGGCGGGCGCGTACCTTTTCCGCGCCGTCATTGCCGTACCCGAAAAGGAACCGAACAACATAATGGACGAAGCGCAGGAAATCGACACGAAAACGCCGGTCAGCGCCGTCTGTATTTCCGTTCTGGACAATGACTGGTACAAGCTTCTCATACCACCGGGCGGCCGCGAACTTGCCGTCCGTGCCGAGGCGCACTTTGCGCTTTCACTCGTCCTTTACGACACTACGGGAAACGTTATTTTACGGGGAGGACAGGATCAAAAAATAACCGCCCGCGTACCCGGGGGAACGGTTTACCTCCGGGTAAAGCCGAAAGAATTTGCCGGTGATCGGAGCCGGTATCTTTTACATGTTCAGGAAAATACCGTGGGAACCGGGGAGCCGTGACGGCCTGTCCCGGATTTTCGGCGGCGCCCCTGCCGGGAACCGCCGGGAGGGTACATCATAACAGTCCTTTTTCGTCCAGCAGCCTGAACAGGTTATCTTCAGGAATGCCGCACAGCAGGGTACGCATATCCGTCACGGACAACCCTTCTACGATCGCCCACAGGCCGGAACGTTTTTCCATGTTTTTCCGTTCCCGGCCGATATTCCCGGCCAGGGCGGCCCATTCCGCCTTGTAGGCTTTCAACTGTTCCAAAAGCTCGCCGTTCTTCAAAATCAACGCGATAACATTTGTAAGGGCGTCGGAAAAAAACCTGGATCCGTCATATCCAAAAATATGCATCCATTCGTGAATCAAAACGGACAGCGCTTCCTCAAAGGGGCCGGTAAACACATCTTTGTTCAGGAACACATGCTGTTCATTCCACTGCCTGTTTTTCCTTAACTCGCCGAGTATCTCGTCGCTTTCCCCGACCGTGTAGCCGGCGTGCTCGAATCTTGTGAACATTTCGGGCGACAGGTCCTTTATAAAACGGGCAAGGAGGTTTATTCCCGACTGTTCATCCGGCGTCGGTTTTCTGCTGTAAATTCTGTTAATTTTGTTTTGTTTTTCCCGCCACCGCCTCATGGCCTCACCGTCGGGCGTCTTCATGCCAAAATAGGACATATAACGGGGACAACGAAAGTAATTACGGCTTTTAAATTCTTCCACTATTTCCTTAATCTGAATAATCAAAAGATAATCATCCCTGGGGTAACTTTCTCCGGCATAGTAATTTTCGGGAAACATGGAAGAATCATAGTTCTTTTCGCTGTACTTTCTGGATTCCGCTATCTCCGCCAGTACGGGGTCTCCCTTGATCCACCAGTCCTGAACCGCGACAAGCATAGGGGCAAGCTCATAATTGCGAAAACCCCTGAATATCAGGGTTATGAGCGAATCCAGGACATCGCCGGTAAAAGCTTTTCTATCGCGATCATGGGCAATTTTTTCGTCTATTTTTTTGAACTGTTTCCTGCACACTATAACGATGGGAAGATCTATTTTTGCCCGGAGCATGTTTCTGTAAAACACATGGCCGTTTTTTTCCGGATCGTTTGACTTGTGAACCGTTATTTCGCTGTTGTATGTTCCCACCAGCAGATCCCCCAGTAGCGGATTGGTGTTATAATAAAAATAGTTCAGCCCGAACCGGAATTCTTTCAGGAGCTTCGCGGTACAATTTGAGACCACAAGGCACGAACCCCGGATCGGGTCTATCTCGGAAAGCTCATAGTGGACAAGGCGCTTTTCCGATCTTCCTATGGTCATGCTCTTGAAATAAAAACGGATCTTCCTGCTGCCAATGTAACATTCAACGGTACATCCCCAGTTTCTCATGGCGTTTAACAGGCTCGCCTTGAAACCCTCTCCATACTGACCAACCGATTCGGAATCCTCGTCCTTGTCGGACCCAAGAATGACAAGTTCCCGGTAATCGAATTCCGCCGGCGCATAGACATAGGCAGTCGTATCCCGGTACGCCGTCACGATGTCCTTAATCGGGTTGGCATCGTAAAAATTCTGGAGAAAGTCCCGCACGGTTTCCATCTCGTTCCAGCGGACGCCCCATCTATCCGAGATATGGCTGTTGCCGTTTTCAATGATCCTTTCCGAACGAAGGCCGGGATTAAGCACCGCGCCGGGTATTTCCGCCGTTCTTTCCATTCCTGAAGAAAACGCGCCGGTATTGTTCACACTTACCTCCAATGTATTTGAGGCGGTTCCAAAATCCGGTAGTCCGAAAGGACTATGATTTTGGAACCAGCTCATTTTATATACAATTCCGTAAACTTGTTCAACGGCAGGGCCGTCCGGCGAACAGGTCTTATATACATTCCATACAGAACATGATCCGATTCGCTCCGATTCGCGGGACACGGCAGCCTTCGGGAACCGGGAATCGCCGTACATTCTGTATATTAAGGAAAACATGATAACGGAGGCATATTATGAGCAATTTTACCGGGACACAAAAAACCGCCCTGTACGGGGCCCCATACGGGGAAAGGAGTTTTTCGCAGAACCTCATTACCGCCTATCTGAAGACAGATGAATTTAAAAGAAAAAACTTTTTTTGTCCGAAGGAATCAAGTCTGCGGCTGGCCCTGCCGGACATCACCGGCGACAATGACGGAGCCTACGCGGCGCTGCTTGGCATAGGCCCAATGGCCAGCGAGGGCTGGCTCAGGCGTTCGTACCTTGCGCATAACGGTTCGGCTGTTATAACGGACTTCAAAAAGTTAATAGAGGAAAGGGCTATTGGCCGCAACGGGAAAGAAGATTTGCGCGTGTTTTTTCAGGTCCTTATGGACGGGTTTTTTGATACATATCCCATGAAGGAACAGCTCCACCTCCACATCGAGGGCTTAAGGAAGATCTACATGTACTTCTGCAAGAAAGCATATACTGCGGCCGAAAACCTGATCGAGATTATGTACACGACTACCTTTAGGGTATCCTCGTCATTACTCTCGTTTGAAAATCTGGCCGCAAATCTGCTTATAGGGGCTTTCCACGACATTGATGCTAAACATGACCCTCTGTTCTGGATTGCCGTCATAAGTCTGGCTGAACGATACTCGCATGCGTGGCCATACATCGCAACAGGGATCAAACTAGCCTCCGACGAAATCACTGAAGAAATTCCCAGGATCTATAATTCATAAGGAGGAAGACCGTGAAACGGATAAAAAACAAACCGACGTTTAATACCGCCGCCCTGATCCTTGCTGCTACGGCTGTTTTCTTGGGAAGCTGCGTTTCGTCAGCCGCGGGAGGCGCGGCGGCGGAAACGGAAGAGGTCCCTGCCGGGGAAGAAAAAGATGGTGTGGCGGACGACGGCCTCTCGGGAATGATCTTTTTCCAGGAAGATTTTGAAAACGGGATGCCGGAATGGAACGTTACCGGAGATGTGGCGGTGATCAGCGGACAAGACCCTGGTCCGGACTACCGCGAAAGCGAGCGTCCTTTCTTCGGCAACAACACCGCCGTGCTTGCCATCACCGTTGCGGGCAGTGCGGAGTTTCTTTTTGAGCCGGGTGACTTTACGGGAGAAACCGCGCTTACGTTCTCCTTCAAGACCGAAATACGTGAGGCAATCGGCCAGTCATTTACCATAACCGTCGACGGGGAAAACGCCGGCGGCTGGGATGGCGTTGACATCTTCTGGAGAAAAGAGAGCATTCTTCTCAGTCCGGGCCGCCACACCATCGCGTTCATACTCACCTGTGCCGAATTGATTTCCTTGGGGAGATCGAATGCGGTGTACCTTGACAACCTCTCGGCGGCCCCTGATCTTGTCGATTCCCTCGCTCTTCTGCCCGCTTCTCTGTCGGATTGCTACATCGGGATGCCGGAAGACGAACGTATCAGGATCAAGGCCCTGGCCCTACGGAGCGACGGTTCTGTGATCCGCCGGTACAAGAACGGCGACTTCGGTTTTACCGTGGAAGACAGGACGGGACACGCCGCCGGACGGGTTGCCCCCGGCGGCTGGTTTATCCCCCTGAAACCGGGCGATGCCTTTGTGAGGGCCCGGATTCAGGGAAAGACGGTTACCGGCGCTCCCATAAGAATTCATCCGGAAGGGTACATGCGTCTCCCGTATTTTTATCCGGCCACGGGGAATACATATTACGGATACAGGGGCGGAGGAAGCGGAGAGGCGGCCGTGGACGACGACTGCCTTTCCATTGATTATCCGAAAGAAGCGCGGTTCGAGGCCGACAGCTTTTTCGCGTTGCGGGGCAGGGTAAGAAATTCCGAGGCTTACGATTACATGATGCTGAAAATCCTGAAAATCGGCAGAGACGGCCTCCCGGAACAGTCCGAGGTTTTTTATTTGCAGGGTGAATTCAATACGAGAATCTGGCTCCGCTTCGGCATGGGCGAATACAGGATCACGGTATACCAATGCAGATCCGCGGATGTCGCCCTCGACGGGCAGGGCCGTTTTTACGAAGGAAGCTTCAGGGCCGTTCCCTCCGTTTCATGGACCGTCATCAATACAAGAGACGAAGAAGGCGGCCTGTACCCTTCCCCGGACGATCAGTCCGACGCGTTTATGATTTCAAACACAGCGGCCGAAGTAACGCGGGACCGGGACGGCGTCCGCGACAAGATTCTCGCCATTCACGACTGGGTCGTCTCTTTCCTGAAATACCGGATGGACGAGGGAGAAAACAGGGATGTGAGAAACCGGCAAGACGCCCTTTCGGTCGTGAAGCGCGGAAACGGGGTCTGCGAAGGATATATGCAGCTTACCATGGCCCTGCTTAAATCGGCAGGGGTACGCTCATACGGAATTTACCAGGACGATCATGCCTGGCTTGCGGTTTTTGTTGACGGCCGGTACCGGTACCTTGATACCACCTTCGACGATCCGGCGCCGGACAGGGGTCCACACACGGTAAGCCACCTTTTTTTTCTTACGGACGAAACGCCCATCGCGATATACAGCGGCTTGACCGTCGGGAAAAACTGAACGGACCTGTTCGACAGCCCGGCCCGCCGCCGAGCGGATACGGTGAAAACCGGAAGCTTTGACGAACACGCGGCTACCGCCCGCTCTTTTTTTCGAAATGGGAAAATTCCATCGTAAAGGTCGCGCGTCCCTGGCTTACCGAGCGGAGGGATGTCATGAAGCCGAACATCTTCGCCATGGGGGCTTGTGCCTTTATCTCGTCCGCGAGAGCCTTCGATTCCATGCTGAGCACGCTGCCGCCGCGCTGGGTCACAAGGCTCATCACATCCCCGACAAATTCCCGCGGCGAGGAGAGGTCCACCGCCATGATGGGCTCAAGGAGTACGGGACCCGCTTTCCGGGCGGCTTCGTCAAAGGCCCCGTTGGCGCAGGCCTCAAAGGCGAATTCGGTTCCGGCAGGCTCCGAATAGTCAAGGCCGGTAACGGTTACGGCGACATCCGCGCAGGGATAGCCCATGACTATTCCCGACGCGAGGGCGCCCCGCACGCCCCGCTCGACGGCGTCGAAAATCACGCCCGGAATACCGGCGCGGTTCTTTACCGCGCAGACATATTTGTTGCCCGCCCCCCGTTCCGCGCCTTCCACCTCAAGGCTGACGCACGCGGTGTTTTCCCTGCCCGCCATGACGCGGGAAAACGTTTCCGTATGAGAGGCCCGCTTCTCCACCGATTCACGGTAGGTAACCTGGGGGTTCCCCACCCTGACGCCGAGCTTGTATTCCTTGAGTATGCGCGTCACAAGAACGTCCAGGTGCAGCTCTCCCATGCCCGATATGACAAGCTGGCCTGTCTCCTCGTTTTCTTTCGTGGTAAAAGTGGGATCTTCTTTTGAAAGTATGGCGAGGATCTCGCGGAGCCTCCCCAGATCCGACATGGTGCCGGGCTCAAGGGATACGGAAATAACCGGTTCGGGGAACTTCATCTTTTCGAGTACCACGGGCCACCCTTCGCTTCCTATGGTATCTCCCGTCTGGGCAAGCTTCATCCCTATGATCACCCCTATGTCTCCGGCGGCAAGCTCCTCCATGGGTTCCGACTTGTTGGAGTGCATGCGCAGAATACGGTTGGCCCGTTCCCGCTTCTTCTTGCCTGTATTGAAGACCACGCTTCCGGGTTTGAGCACTCCCGAATACATGCGTACATAGCAGAGGCTTCCCGCCTCCCTGTCGTTCTGTATTTTGAAAACAAGCCCCAAAGGCGGGCCCGAAGGATCGCATGGTATGGAAATGTCTTCTTCTTTTTTAAGATGATGCCCAAAGGCGGGGACCGCCTGGTCGGGGGCGGGAAGATAATCGACCAGGGCGTCTATGAGCGGCTGGACGCCCATGTTGCGGCGGGAAGCGCCGGCAAACACGGGAAGAAGGCGGCGGCTTAACACCGTCTTCCGCAGTTCACGCCGCAGAAGAACGTCATCGAGTTCTTCCCCGGCAAGGTATTTTTCGGTAACGGTATCGGAAAAGGCGGACAGGGCGTCTATGAGTTTTTCCCGCCAGAGCAGGGCAGACTGCCGCCGCGACGGATCAACGGGAGAATA
Organism: Treponema sp.; assembly: GCA_031268385.1. GTDB lineage: Bacteria > Spirochaetota > Spirochaetia > Treponematales > Breznakiellaceae > JAIROE01. Next base: position 20,083 of record JAIRXH010000015.1, read on the forward strand.
GACGGGCCTTTCGCCCTCGCTCCCTTCCCAGCGCACTTCACGCATCCGGACAAGATCGATGACCCCTTCAAAGTCCCCTTCCCTTCCTATAGGAATTTGAAGGGCGGCCGTTTTGACGCCGAGCTTTGCCGCAATGTCGTCAAGCACAAAGAAAAAATCCGCCCCGGCCCTGTCCATCTTGTTGACATAGCCTATGCAGGGCACGCGGTAACGTTCGGCCTGGCGCCACACCGTCTCGGTCTGGGGCTCAACGCCGTGAACCGCGTCGAAAATGGCCACCGCACCGTCAAGGACACGGAGGGAACGTTCAACCTCGGCGGTAAAATCAACGTGTCCGGGCGTATCGATAATATTGATCTGGTATAGGGGACAGGACGCCCCCGCGGGGCCGTCTTCCTTCCGCCACCAGGTGGTAGTGGCGGCGCTCTGTATCGTGATGCCCCGTTCTTGCTCCTGATCCATCCAGTCCATTATCGCCTCTCCGTCATCGACTTCGCCGATGCGGTGGCTCTTTCCCGTGTAGTAGAGGATGCGCTCGGTAGTGGTTGTCTTGCCGGCGTCAATGTGGGCCATAATACCAATGTTGCGCGTAGTTTCAGGCATTTGCCTTATTCTAGTCCGAACGGAAACAAAAAGCAACGCGCGCGCAGTCCGCGGGGTTTGTTCCTGACTTCAAGGATTTATGTTGCGCAAATCCGTTTCCGGCATTATGCTGGATAGAATCAGGCTTTTTCAAAACTCCTGTTCTGAAAAAGCGAATTTGAATACCGGGAGTATATCAGAATAATGAGCCAGTCACTTTCATACGTAATGGTAACGCCGTATACAATCGCGAAAAGCAGAACGGGCGGCGTTATCGCACGTCTTCTTTCCCGCACGGATCTTGAACTTGCCGGCGCCCAGATAATGGCCCCCGACGAAGCGTTCGTACACACATACGCCGCGTCCCTGCGGAAAAGGGAACCGGCCAATGAACTGTCGCTGCTTGCCGCTTATGTCGAAAAGAACATGGTTCCGTCGGAAGGCCGGCGGCACCGGACGCTGCTCCTTATCTTCCGGGGTGAAAACGCCTGCGAAAAACTGCTCGCCGCGTGCGGCCACATCGACACCACGCAGATAGCCGTCGACGCGATGAAAGGGGAAACCATACGCGACACCTACGCCGATCTTATTTTTTCCCGCGACACGAACGGCGAAGTAAACTATTTTGAACCGGCGGTGCTTACCGCCCGCATCCAGAAGGACGCCGATTCGGACCTTGCCCTTTTCGCGCGTTTTCTTGAAAGCCAGCCGAACATAATCCGCAATATAAACTACGCGGATCCCGCCGCGATTGAAAAAACGCTCGTGATAATAAAGCCCGACAACTGGATCTTCAATTCGTCGCGGCCGGGGACCATCATAGACATGTTCTCAAGAACGGGACTGCGCATCATTGGCATCAAGGTGCACCGTTTTTCGCTTGACGAAGCCCTGGAATTTTACGGCCCCGTGGAAGAGGCCCTCCGCAAAAACCTGGCCCCCGGTTTCGGCAAGCGGGCGCGCGAGATGCTGGAAAAGGAATTCAGGATCACCCTGAGCGCCGAATCGGCGGAAACCATTTCACGCGAATTCGGCGCGGAATGCGCGCGGGATCAATTCGCCCAGATCATCGCCTTCATGTGCGGAAAACGGCCCGGGTCCTGTTCCGGAAAAGAACGGCTGGGGCCCGGCAGCGTCAAGTGCATGATACTTGTCTACGAAGGGGAAGACGCCGTCAAAAAGATACGGGACGTACTGGGTCCTACCGATCCCCTCAAGGCGCCCGAGGGAACGGTGCGCCGGGAATTCGGCAGCAACGTGATGATAAACACCGCCCACGCCTCCGATTCGCCCCAAAGTTTCGAACGCGAAAAAAACATCGTAAAGACCGATGAGAACACGCTTTCGGACGTTATCAAAAACTACCTTGCGGAACGCCCCGGCCAAAAACCCGCCGCGGACGGCTTACTCGATTCCGGCCGGCGCCCCGGCGCCACCTGACACGCCCCCCGGGAAATCTTCGGATTCGGGAGCTACGATCCCAAGCAGTTCAACCCTGAATATCAGCGTCGCGTAGGGGGGTATAACCTGGCCCATGCCCTGCTCCCCGTACGCGATGCGGGAAGGAATATAGAAACGGTACACGCTGCCGACGGGCATGAGCTGAAGCCCTTCCGACCAGCCGGGAATGACGCGGTCCAGCGGAAATTCCACCGGCTCGCCGCGGCTGAAACTCGAATCAAAAACGGCGCCGTCGATGAGGCTCCCCTCGTAATGAACCCTGACCGTATCGGTCCCCAGCGGCTTTGTCCCGGTTCCCTCGCTTACAACTTCATATTGAAGCCCGCTTTCGGTGACGCGCACCGTATCCTTCTCCGCGTTTTCGGCAAGAAAGGCCGCTTCCTTCGCGCGGTTTTCCTCGGCCCGCCGGGCCACGATTTCCTCAAAAGCGGCCTGAACCATGCCTACCGCTTCATCAAGGGTAAAGGGGCTTTCGGCCCCGGTAACGGAATCCCTGAAACCGTTGGTAAAGGCGTCGTAATCAAATTCCAGTCCGGTCCGGCCGAGATCGGCCCCTACCACCCGGCCAAAGGCATAGCTTGTTTTTGTCCGTTCATCGGCACGGGTAACGTCTTCCGGAACGGCCCGGCAAAAAGCCAGGGACGAAAGGGCGGTAAAACAAAAAACGGCGATATATTTCTTCATATTACAAGCATAGGCTTTTGTCCGGCAAAGTACAATAGACAAAAAAAATTTCCCCGGTTATAGTAAACGGAACAATCGACAAGGGGTTGGCAGTGCTTCCTCGGCCTTCGCTTCTTAAAGGGATCTACCGGTCCGATGTGAGCATCGGGCGTTTCCTCTGCGTGCTTGTCTTTTCGGGCGTCTCGTTCGGGCTTTACAAGGGAATTCAGGACAACTACCTCGCGGAAATTGTCCATATTGACGCCTTTGAACGGGGTATCGTGGAATTTTTCCGTGAAATACCGGGGCTTCTTGTGGTGCTTATCCTCGCCGGAATGTACCGCTTTACCGAAAGCCGGATCTTCAAGATAGGCATAGCGCTGATGACGGCGGGGCTCCTGGGCCTTCTCGCCGCGGGAACGGGCAAATTCATCGTGGTTCTTTTCATGGTGCTCTTCAGCACGGGGGAACACATCATCATGCCGGTGCGGACGACCCTTTCGCTGGATCTGGCCGAAAAAAACAGGGGCGGCGCGTCGCTGGGCATTACCACCGCGCTGGGACAGGGCGGAAACATCGCGGGGTTCCTTATCGTTACCGCCGCCTTCTTCATTTTTTCCCGGATGGGACCCGGAATACGGACAGGCGGAGGGGGGACGGCGCGGTTCAAGATCATCTTCGCCATCTCCGCCGCGCTGATGACGGCCGCGACGCTCATCGTACTCGCGCTGCGGGAATCGGAGCTCAGGGTAAAACGCCGGCGCTTTTATTTTGCCAGAAAATTCTCCAAATACTACATGCTGGAAGTTTTCTACGGCGCGCGGAAGCAGATCTTCATTACATTCGCCCCCTATGTACTCATACTCAACTACGGGGCGGACACCTCCGTCATCTCCATGCTCCTCGCGCTGAGCGCGGTCTTCGGCGCCGTCATAAGCCCCTTCATGGGAAAACTTATCGACAGGGTGGGTTACAAGATCATCATGGTAACCGACACCCTCATTCTGATAGCGGTCTGTTTCTTCTACGGCTTTTCGCACATCATCTTCCCCATGCGCATCGCCTTCTACGTGGTCTGCGTGAATTATATCCTTGACGCGATAATTTCCCTTGCCAGTATGGCAAGCAACGTGTACGTGCAGGATATCGCGTCAAGCCAGGAGGAGATCACCGCGACGCTGAGTACCGGCATTTCGGTTAACCACGTGATCAGCATATTCATAGCCCTTGCCGGAGGACTCATCTGGAAACTGGCGGGCGTGGAACTTCTTTTCAGCCTTTCGGCCTTCCTCGGACTCTGCAATACCCTCTATGCCGCGACGATAAAACCGGAGAAGGAAAGGTTACAGGCGGGGATAAAACAGCCGATAATGGAAATGAAACAGTAACATTGGCAGCCTGCCGCGTTCGTGTTTTTTTGCACATGCAAAAAGCCCTGGTTGAAAGGCATGCCACAGGAGTGCACCGCATGAAAAAAATCCCGCCCGCCCCGGCGATTCTGTGTTTTCTTTTGGCCTTTGTTCCCGCCCGGTTTGCATACGCCGCCCCTCCTGAACTTGTCAAGGTGAGCACCGACATTCCCGATTTTGTCATGGGGCTTCCCTCGCGGGCGGATACCATCTACGGATACGGAGCGGCCATCGCCTCCAATCTGGATGAATCGCTTGAACTGGCGGAAAGCCACGCCAAACGGGATCTTTCAGGCCGCATGGTCGAGGGAATTCCGTCCGTGTCGGAGTACATAGAAAAAATAGCGGGCGGCGTCTGGGACCCGTATTTCATCCAGATCCTGCTCCTCGCTGACAGGCACATCATGGACGCCCTCCTCTACACAGGCGTTACCGTAGTGGAAAAACGCGTCCAGACCCCCGACGGCGCGGTGTGGTGCCTCCTTTCGCTCAAAAAAAAGGACGCGCTCGCGATAATAACAAACGTGGACAGGCTGCTGCGGTAGCGGGCGTGATTGACAGCGCCGATGTGGTGTACGCATCCCGCGCC
>JAIRXH010000067.1 GCA_031268385.1 Treponema sp.
ACCCGTACCCGTCCCCGGAAGCTGCGGGACAGGGTAAGCCGGTCGGCGTATTCCAGATCGCCTCCCACGGGAAGGCCCGATGCAAGGCGGGTCACTTCGGCCTGAACGTTTCCCGTTCCCGATTCCTTCAGATCTTCGACAAGTTTTTGCAGGTACAGGGCGGTGGTATCCCCTTCGACAGTAGGATTAAGGGCGAGGATCAGTTCCCGCACGCTGCCGCCGCGCAGCCGTTCAAGAAGCCGCCCTATGGCGAGTTTTCCCGGACCTATGCCTTCAAGCGGGGCGATAAGGCCTCCCAGCACATGAAACAGCCCGCGGAATTCGCGCGATTCCTCTATGACAGGTACATCCTGCGCCCGTTCGACGACGCAGATAATGGAACGGTCCCTTCCGGGATCGGCGCAGACGGGACAAGGGTCGGTTTCGGTAAAACTTCCGCAGGCCGAACAGCGGCGTATTGCCCCATGAAGCCCCGAGAGCTCTTCGGCCAGCGTGCGGGCATAGACGGGATCGCCTTCAAGGATATGATACACCAGCCGTCCGGCGGTTTTTTTGCCTATGCCTGGCAGCCGGGAAAAAAGGGCGGTAAGCCTGTCCAGGGCGTTCACAGGATCCCCATGCCCGGAAAACCGCCTGGGCCCAGAATGTCCATGCCGCCGGCCAGCGAGCCCAGTTCGCGGCCTATCGCCTCCCGCGCTTTTGCGCCGGCGTCCGTAAAGGCCGCGGTCACGAGGTCTTCAAGCAGTTCGGTATCGCGGTCTTCAACCGCCTCCAGGGCTATGCGCACGTCGAGAATTTCCATCTTTCCGTTCATGTCTACTTCCACCATGCTGCCCCCGGCGGACCCGGTAACGGTAATGGCGGCGAGTTTCTCCTGCATGTCTCCCATCTGTTCCCGGAGTTTCTGGGCGTTTTTGAGAATTTCAAAAGGATTGATGTTCATTGTCCGCCCCCTGGCCTGCGATGATGGTTCCGCCGAAAATATCAAGCACCCGTTTTGCCTGCGGCGGGATGTTTTGTCCGGCGGGGGGAGCGGCGGAAACTTCCGCCCTTCCGGCCTCTCCTGGCGAAGCCTGGCCCGCTCCGCCGGAGCGGTTCCACAGGGGAACGTCGTCTTCGTCCTCCCGGCCGGCCTTGTCACGTGTGGCAATGTACCGCTTTAAATTTGCCGCAAAGGACACTTCGTTTTCCGCGTCTCTTTCCTCATGGGGCGGGTTTTGTTCCGAAGGTTCCCCCGCGCCGGGAGCTTCTTCAGGAAGGGCCGAAGGAGGGGATGGCTTCTTTTTCAGCCCGAGGGCCGCTCTTGCTTCTTCTACCGCGGCCCTGAGTTCCGGCGGGGGAATCCAGCGATCCAGCCAGGACAGTTTGGAGATTACCGTTTCCAGTTCGAAACGGGGCGATACGGAATAACGTATGTCCCGGTAACAGTCCAACAGCAGCTCCAGCGCCCGTTCCAGCCGCACCGAATCGAGCTTTTCCCTGGCCTTTGCCGAAAAAGCGCCGGGACTGTATCCAAGAAGGGATTCACGGGTAATGCCGTTTTCAAGAAGCAAAAGGCTCCGGTAATATCCGGCCAGATCCACGATGAATTGTTCAATCGCTACCCCGGAATCGAGAATGCTGTCCATGAGGGTAAAACAGAGCGGCGTGTTGTTGTCCGCCAAAGCCTCGGCCAGGGCGTTAAGCTGCTCAAGTCCCAAAAGGCCCAGCTTCTTTCTGATTACCTGGCTGCGTATGTGGCCTTCGGAAAACGAGACAACCTGATCAAAGAGGGTAAAGGCGTCCCTGAGGCTTCCTGTTGATTCACGGGCAATCCAGAACAGCGCCTCGTCCTCGGCTTCTATGCCTGTTTCGTTCGAAATGTCCCTTAATATATCCTTGATGGTTTCGACGGGGATAAGCCTGAAGTTGAACTGCTGACAGCGGCTCTTTATTGTCGCGGGAACCTTGTGCAGCTCCGTGGTGGCAAAGATGAAGATGATGTAGTCAGGCGGCTCCTCGATGGTTTTAAGGAGGGCGTTGAAGGCGTTGGTGGAAAGCATATGAACTTCGTCTATGATGTAGATCTTGTAGCGCCCCGCCGCGGGCTGGAAAAGAATTTCGTCCTTGATCTGCCGTACATCGTTGACCGATGTATTGGATGCCCCGTCTATTTCGATGACATCCATGCTGGTTCCCGCCCGTATTTCCCGGCAGTTGGCGCATTCACCGCAGGGAACCGCCCGCGGTCCCTTTTCGCAGTTGAGAGACCGCGCGAGAATGCGGGCGGCGCTGGTTTTGCCGCAGCCCCTTGGGCCCGAAAAAAGATACGCGTGGGCAATCTGCCCGCTTTCCAGGGAATTTTTGAGCGTTGAGACCACAAATTCCTGGCCCGCAAGCTCGTCGAAGGTTTTGGGCCTTCGTCTGGTCGCGGTTACCTCATACGACATGATACGAGTATAGCGGAAAAACCGGCGGCTTGGAAGGCCGAAACCGCCCTGGAGTTTTCGCTCCGCGAAAACTCCCCAGGCGCAGACGAAGCATAGCTTCGCATTCGCCCCGCTTCGTTTCGGCTGGGGAGTTTCGCGGCATTGGAGCGCTGTTTGAAGGTTGCGCGTAGTTCGGAGCCGCAAAACTCCACGCGTGGCGTCTGAAGCTGCCCTGGAGTTTTGGCTGGGGAGTTTCGCGGCATTGGAGCGCTGTTTGAAGGTTACGCGTAGTTCGGAGCCGCAAAACTCCACGCGTGGCGCGAAACCGCCCTGGAGTTTTCGCTCCGCGAAAACTCCCCAGGCGAATGCGAAGCATAGCTTCGCATTCGCCCCGCTTCGGCGTGATTCCTATTCCTGCCTGATAACAAAGAACCCCGGGCCAGGGAGGCCACGGCGCAGAAGACATCCGCTTGCCGTTGCTTCCTTCCGGACCTGGCGGGGTTGGGCGGCGACTCCTCGCATGGTTCCTGACTGCGGGGTTCATACATCATAGATCAATCACTCAAACATTGCAAGGACAGCCCGTTCTTCATCATCCCGTTCGCCCGGCGGTATTTGTTCCAGAAGGTGTTTGATGGACAGCCCTCCCACGATCTTTCCCTTTCTTGTAAACATCCAGTCGGTAATATCGCCGGTATCAAGATTGGCCCGATCTCCCAAAGAGACGCCCGAAACATAAAAGGGAGCGTTGAGCGCTTCTCCCGAACAGCGTCCGTTTTCAAGGCGTATGTCCCCAAACCAGAGCTGTTCCCGGACAAAACCGCTGCCGTCGTCCGTACGGAAAGGACATTTGACGCGGAAGTTTTTTTCGCCAAGGGCCGGCCGGTCAAGGTGGCTGAAAAAAAACGGCAGGGTGTCACGGGCGCGGACGGCTATTGCCTCAAGTTCCCCGTCGTTTACGGCCCTGTGTACGGTTCCGGCGGCCCCTTCGCCGGAGGTTCCGGCCGGGGGAAAAACGAACCGGCCGGGTATTTTTCCGCACGAAAGAAGAAGAAGCGGAACAAGAATACCGAAACGCCGTATTTTCATGAACGACACTTCATATATGTCCTCACAGGCGCCCGCAACCGGTTTGCCTGTGTGTTTTAATAAAAAAAAGCCCCCCGGGAAAAGGAGGTGAGGAAACCCGGGGGACCGCTGACAATACGAACGCTGCCTAACCATGATGCCAAACACAAGGTAGATGACTGTATATCAATGATGAAACTTCATCCAAAACGTATCATCAGTCTTTCTTAAAGATAGTCAATTTTTTGCCCAAGGTCAAGAATATTGGGATATATTGGGGAAGCCCCTGAAACCCCGGCCTTGCCCTATTTTGCGAGCGCCTCAAGCAGTTCCCTGATAACAGGGGGCGCCGCGTCGTCCCGAAGGTAAAAACCCGGCGGCTCCATTCCCTCCGCCCGGAAAGACTGGGCCTTCCTGCTTGTATCGCGGCGGCTGGAAGTAAAGACGCTTACTTCCGGCGTTTCAAAGGCGGACTGCGCGAGGAGCCACCTGAGGCTTTGTTCAAGGAGTTCCCAGGCGTATTCGTCGCCGGGAAGCCAGGCGCGGGAAAGACAGATGGCCCACAAGACCTTTCCGTTCCGCTCCAACGAATAATTCCACAGGCGTTCAAAAACCCGGGAAATGTCACCGGGGGTATAATCTTCGTTATAGAAGAAATCAAGGTCGATTGATACAAAGAGCGCCCTGTCCCCGGCGGGGAGCGGACGTTCCCCACCGGGGAACGTTTCGAGTTCCTCCGTATTGATGTATCCGGTTTGTATGCCCCATGACCGTGTGGAATACAGGAATCCCCGCGCCCTTTCGCCGCCGGGAAATCCCGCAATCCTGCTTATCCATACAAGAGAACTGACCGGCCCCGGCACAAGCGGGTGAATCCAGTTGTGATTCCCGAAAAGGCTGTCGGCCCCTTCGTAATCACCGGCGGCAAGGAGACTCCGTATAGTTTCCCTCCCGGGGTTTGTCTCCGTATCGGCATGGGCGTCAAGGACAACAATATCCGTGTCCTCATGCCCAACATGGCGGAGGAGCCACAGGGCGTGATCCGCGTGATGATCCGATATGAGGATGGGGATTTTCCGCCCGTCCGCGGACCCGTCTTGCGCGGCGTCTACGGCGTCCGAGGCTTGCGCGGCGGGCTGAAAGGCGCATAACAGGACAAGGGCGCCAATCATGGCCGCACGGATCGTCATCCGGTTTTGGGCCATTGCCGCCTGAGGAGGAATCGCTATCTTCCCCCCTCGCTGTAATCGAACTGCGAGTAAAACGGGTTGTCTTTGGTTTCGGCGTCAAAGCTGAATTCCACCGACGCCTGTCCTCCGGGGGCAAGATCGTACTTCCATATCATACGGTCGCCCGGGCGTTCATCCGGCGTCCGCGTAAAATGATATTCCGTCCTGTGCTTTACGCCGTAGGTGACAGGCACCGAAATTTCAACAGAGACCGGCTTATCCACCTGGTTTGTCACGGAATATTCAAGCGAATGGGTAAAAGGCAGATCGGGCCGTTCGGGATATTCGGCGGTTACGACGGACCTCCGGGTAAGGATGTTCGGCTGTTCCCCTATGTAAAAATCAAAGGGACGGTCCGGGCTTATGCTCAAGGATGAAAGGGAAGCCATGCTCATGCCCGACGAATTGAGGTAGGGCTGCACCCTTTCGGCCATTGTCTTGAACGGCGTCGGGGCCCGCAGATACGCGGAAGGACGCTCCCTCCTGTTCGCGTCCCACGAATAGACAAGGCGGTACGGCGTTCTGCCTTCTTCCAGCTTGATGAGGATGCGCCTCCCTGCCTCTATAACCGGCGTCCCAATGTTAAAAACGGAACCCGTGTTTTCGATAAGGATATTTTGCGACGAGGCAAGAATGATCTCCGGCCTCTTTGAAAGGATCGATTGTGTAGTACCGGGAAGTTCCCGTTCCGTTTTGATGACGGCGACCAGGGCGCAGTCAAGGAAATTCTGTTCCTTTATTTCCAT
>JAIRXH010000088.1 GCA_031268385.1 Treponema sp.
GTTCCACCGGGAGGGTATCGCCCTTGAAGTTACTGGGGTTGTTCCCCATAAGGGCCGCGTATTCCCTCTGGGTTACTTCGTACTTTCCCATGTAAAAGGAGGCAACCGTTACCTGATGCTGGACTTCGCCACTATCCCTCCCCGGCTCCGAGGCGGGGCTGCCCATGGTGAAAGCGCCGCCCTGAATGCGGACCATGCCGTCCGGTACGGGCCGTTCCGGTGTGGGGGCGGGGCGGACTGCTGCCGGAGCCGGAGTGGGTGTGGACGCGGGACGGGCCGCCGGAACGGGGGCGGGCGCGGGTGCGGGCCGGTAGGTAAACTCAAGTTTTTTCGCCTCGGAACGGCCTATTTCCACCGTCTTCTCCTCGGTTCTGCCGCCTGAGTAGCTCATTTTGACGGTGTAGGAACCGGCTGCTATGCGCGGAATGGGGAGGGTCCCGTACGCGGGGAGCTCTGTCTTCTGGTTTACCCCGGCGCCCCGTATCTCCACGGTCCCAGCGGTAACGGTGGTGATTTCAAGGGAACCTGTGGCCACGGTTATCTGCCCCACTTCCAGGGCCGGGGCCTGGACGGGGGCGGCGGTTACGGCGGCGGCCCGTCCCACCGCGAAAACAAAATCACCCTTGTCAAGGTCCGGGTCCCGTATCTTCCCGTACTGCGGATGCTGCGAATTGCCGCTGTAGTTCACCACACGGGTCTGGAGAAAATCGCCCAGCTCACTGCCTGATACATAGCCGTCCCCGTTGTGGTCCGCCTCGCGGTCCCTTAAAGCCGCCTCAAGCTGGCGGCGGAATATGCTTACGTCGGGTACCGTCTCGTTGGCCCCGCCGGAAGAAATAAACTGGCGCACCGGACTTGCCGTCTTGTAGTCGATGATCCCCGGCGCGGCGCGGGAGGTGGCGAAGATTGAGCCTGAAAAACAACTGTCAAAGAGAAAAAGCACGTGCCGGCTTTCTATGGTCCGGGCCCAGGTGTCAAACTGCTGCATGGGTATGGCAAGCCGCTTGAACCCTGTTTCATCCCGGCTGGGAACCGGGGCGTCGACGGGTACGATGTAGCCCATGTCACGGGTGTTGTCCAGTTTAAGGGTATGACCGTGTCCGGCGTAGTAGATCGCGAGCCGCGCGTCCCTGTCGTAACCGTAGCGGGTAAAAAAAGCCTCTATGCCGTTCCGCAAATCCCGGCTTCCCGCGTTCTCGACAAGCTCCACGGAAAACCCCTGTTCTTCAAGCAGTTTCTTCACCGCCGAAGTATCGCCCCGTACCCCCGGCAGGGAAGGCCAGCCGCCCGAGTAGGCGCTTTCTCCTATTACGAGGGCGTGGGAAGCGGAAAACCGCGCCAGGGTTGAACCGTCGTTCCCGGATATGGTAAGCCCCCGGCTCTGGGCCGCAAGGACCCCCGCGCAGAAGAGAGAGGCCGCCGCCGCCGCGGCGCGGAAAAAATACGCCCGTCCACCGCTTGTCTTTTTCATGGTTCACTCCTTTATGAGACGGCAAAACCGCCGCCGTTCAACAACAAACGGTGCCAGGCACCGTTTGCGTTACCCCTTACTTTGGTATTTCCCATAAGTGCCATGTGGTAGCGTCGCTTCCCACGTAGTCTTTGATTTTTAACGCTCCGCGCAGTGTGGAATTGGTGATCTGCTGGCTTATCTGGATTTCTGGTTCATACTTTGGATATTCCATTTTTTGATTACGTTGAAAACTCAAACTGCTTAGGGCTCTGCTCTGGGCCATGAGGCTGTCAATGACAGAATCCCCCTCGTTTGCTGTTGCTATACCCCAGAGGCAATCATCCGGCGAAGGATCATTAATCCATTCCGGCATGTTGGGTCCGCCATTATCGGATACCGGAAGGGGGGCCCTGTCCCGGTTATAGCGGTTTCCGTTAAAGTTTACGGCCTTTTTAAGCCTTTTATCCCCGCCGTCTTTTCGCTCCGCCTCCACACTGCAGGCAAAAAATTCATGTTCCGGTACGCTTGCCGCTCCCGCCGCTCCGGCTCTTGTCGAAAAAAGACCGTAGTAGTGGTAGCGCCGGTCTTCCTCTCTTTGCATAAAACCCGCTTCGGCCCGCAAAAAATCATTCCGTATGTTTACCCTGGAGCCAAATTTCAGGCTGGCCGTAAATGATTCCTGCGCTTCTTTCCTTGAATCGAAATAGGAATAGTCTGTAGAGGTATACCCGATACTGCCGCCCAGCCAGAGGAGGGCCTGCATTTTTACGTCCTGTTCGGCAAGGGCGGCCAGTTCCGCCTCGTTATCGCTTTGCGATACGGCCTTTCCCCAAAAATATACCCTGTCGTTTTTAAGGGGCGTGTTCCCGAAAAACACCGGGAGGCCGGGCCTTGTTCCGGTACTGGCGGACCAGGCGTAAAGCGCGTATACAACCCCGTCGCCGCCTGTCCATTCCGCCTGCCGGTACAGGCCCGCCGTGCTGATGTTCACCGAAACTATTTTAGCTGCATATTCCTGCAAGTATGTTGTTGCGGTCGTGATCGTGGTCTCAGTTATCGTACTTTGAACCCCGGCTTCCCTGTACAGCGCGAACTGGGACAGAATGTCCATCAACGCGCCGCTTCTGGTTTCAAGGTAGCTTTCCCCGGCGGCCGGTTTCGCGGATTTACCCACAAAATAAACCGTGTTCCCGGTGTTTTGGGGGGGCCGCCGTACCCAGCCGGGCTCCCCGGAGGGCATTATCGCCGCGTTTACATTCCGGCCCTGGCCAACCAGTACCGTCAATGTTCCGCTTGCGCGTCCGTTATCTTCTTTTACCGCTACTTCGGTTGAACCCGAAGAAACGCCTGTAATAACGGCGCTTCCCTGTGCCTTGATACGGGTTCCTGTTTCCTTTCCGTCTATCATGATCATACCGGCGATTTCGGACATAACCGTGACGCTGCCCAGCGCGGTCGTACCGGAAGGAGAAGGGGCCGGTATTCCCGCCGGGGCGGGAGCCGAAGCCTCCCGGCGGAAGAACAGAAAACTTCCCCCTTCCTGATGTTCCGATCCCCGGATTACCCCCAAAAGGGGCTGGGTGGAACGCACTTCCCGGACGGTGGTAAAAAGGGCCTCCGGGTCCACGCAGGAGCCGCCGGAGCGGCGGAGGGCGCTTTTGAGGCGCAGGGCGAATTCGGAGGAATCCGGCACCTGTTCGCTGGCCCCGCTGGTCATTACCTGACGGCTTACCTTGCCGTAGGCCCGCTTGAAGTAGTCGTTGTTTATATTGGGAGAAGCCCCCCGGTTGGTGTCCAGAATATCCCCTGAAAAACAGGCGTCCGAGATTAAAAACACATGCTTTGCCGGAAGAGCCGAAAGCAGATTGCGGATCTGGATATTGGCAAGCCAGTTGGACTGAACCAGGGAATCCCTGCCCGCGTCGGAGGGTATCCAGAAGCCGGTATTGGTAAGGGAATCCGTATAGCCGTGACCCGCGTAAAACACAAATACCGAATCGTTGGCCCCGGTCCGCTGCCTGAGATCGCCGAAAAGCCGCCGTATATTCGCCGCCGTGGCGTCCCGGTCGTACAATTCCCGCACTTCATCGATAAAATAGTGCTCTCGCAGTATATCCCGAATTTCCCGTGCGTCCTTTACAGGGTTACTCAGGGGTCCCCATTCGATGTAGCGGTCCACGGCGATGAACACAGCCCACTGTCTGCCTACGGCGGCGTCTCCTACCACCTCTTTGGCGGCCAGCGAAAGTCCCCTGTCCTGGGCGGCAAGGGCCGCCGTGCAAAACAGACAGGCCAGTACCGCCGCAAGGCGGAGGAATCCCGGTTGTTTGCGGATTGTCTTTTTCATGGTTCTTTCCTGCCTTTACGGGAAAATTTTTTGTAAACAGGTTCGGTTCCTGGGTATATTCTACAAGATTATATATAATCTGCCGGATTATGGTTAATACCAAATAGACGATAAAGAATTGTTTATAATCAATCAGGATATAGGGACAACATGACCGATATAAGGGAGTTGCTGGCCGCGAATATAAAGAATTACCGGAGAATCCAGGGGATTACGCAGGAAATTCTCGCGGAACGGGCCGGAACTTCTACCACCCATATCGGGATGATTGAGATAGGGAAAAAATTCCCCTCCACGGCAATGCTGACAAGAATTGCCGAAGCTCTGGGCGTTGATACGCCGGAGCTGTTCACCAGAGAAAAGATACAAATGATTCAGGCCGGCAGTATTTCCGTGGAAAAATTCTATCAGGATATTCTGAAAGATTTTGAAAAAATAATCGCCGCCAGAATTGCGGCCTTAAAACAGAAAAGCCAGATTCATCCTCCCTCGGGAGTTTCGGTGAAGTAATCGGCCATTCGGAAACCTTCTGTTACCCTTGTGATCGTTTGACCGTTTTTTTTACCGGCTAAAATGAGAATTGCCGCCGCCATCCCTCCCTTCTCCTTTCATGACGTACATGCTATAGTGGTGTTTCAGGGGTTGGTATGATATGAGTATTGATGAACTTGCCGCCCTGTCGCGGTATTACGGATCGAATCCCGGCTATGTTATTGCCGGCGGCGGCAATACGTCGTTCAAGGATGAATCGACGCTGTGGATTAAAGGCTCGGGCGTTTCTCTGGGTGACATAAGCTCAGGCGATTTTGTACGAATGAACAGGAAAAAACTCGCGGCGGTCTGGGAGAAGCGCTACCCCCAGGACGCGGCGGAACGCGAGGCTGCCGTTCTTGCCGATATGCTTGCCGCGCGGGAAGGCGGTGGGGAAGCAAGGCGGCCGAGCGTTGAAACGCTGCTGCACGATCTGCTTCCCTTTCCCTGGGTGGTCCATCTTCATCCCGCCCTGGTAAACGGCCTTACCTGTGCCAAAGGAGGGCGCGAGGCCGCCGGGAGGCTCTTTGGTCCTGTCATCTGGATAGATTCTGAAAACCCCGGCTATGTGCTTTCGCTCAGGGTGAAGGAGGCGCTGGAACAGTGCGGGTTTTCCGCTCCGGGGAACCCCGCTCCGGGAAGCCTTGTCTTCCTGCAAAACCACGGGGTCTTCGCGGCGGCGCATACCCCGGACGGTATACGATCCCTTTACGGAAAGATCATGGATACGATAGGAAGCGCGGCGGGGGAGGGTCCCGATTTTTCTGACGCTGTCCACGAGTACGCCTCTTCCGCCCGCGCCGCGAAAGTTCTGGCCGAATGCGCCGGAGCCGCGGGAGAAGGCGGAACATACCAGGTCCTCTTTGTCCGCAACAGGGCTGTATCCGGCCTTGTCGCGGACCGCGCCGCCTTTTTCCCCGTTTCATCGGCCTTTACCCCCGATCACATCGTCTACGCGGGAAGCGATCCTCTTTTTGTGGACGATCCTCCCCCCGGAAAGGCTGTGGAGGATCACATACGTGAAGCATGGAAGCGCCATCTTGCCGAATTCGGCCGTGCCCCGAAGATTGCCGCGCTTTCAAAGACGGGCGTTTTTGGAATAGGCGTTTCGGAAAAGGCGGCGCGTCTTGCGCTTGAGCTTTTTTTGGACGCGGTAAAAGTGGCGGCCTATACAAAACCGTTCGGCGGCCCGCTTTTCATGAAAGCGGACAAGATCGCGTTTATCAATGGCTGGGAAGCGGAACGGTACCGTTCCCAAAGGAGTGGATCATGAAGAAGACTGGACGCGCCGGAAAGGCCGCCCCCCGTTCCGCGCCGGAAAGCGGCCGGGACGAGGACCGTTTGTCGCGGATAGACCGCGCCTATGAAGACGCGAAGGACGCGTACGCCGCTTTCGGCGTTAACGCCGACAGGGCGGTAAAGGCCGCTTTGGCAATTCCCGTTTCGGTACAGTGCTGGCAGGGCGACGACGTGACGGGCTTTGAAGGGGCGGACGGAATTACAGGCGGCGGGATACTTGCCACGGGGAATTATCCGGGACGGGCGCGGAACGGGGATGAACTGCGGGCCGACGCCGAATTCGCCTTTTCCCTCATTCCCGGAAAAAAACGCTTCAACCTTCACATGTTCTACGCCGAACCGGAAGGAAAGGCGCGGCCGGGCCGCGACGAACTTGAGCCTGTGCATTTCAAAAAATGGATGGACTGGTCGAAGAAAAAGAAGATTCCCCTTGATTTTAACCCCTCTTTTTTTTCGCATCCAATGGCCGCCGGAGGCTACACGCTTTCAAGCGCCGATGCCGCCGTGCGGAAATTCTGGATACGCCAGGGCAGGGCAAGCCGCCGTATCGCCTCCGCCTTCGGGGAAAATCAGGGGAGCCCCGCGGCCAACGACATCTGGATACCCGACGGCTCCAAAGACATGCCGGCGGACCGTCTTTCGCCCAGAAAGCGGCTCAGGGACGCCCTTGACGAGGTTCTCGCCGATTCCCTTCCCCCCAAAACCATTACCGACGCGGTGGAATGCAAACTGTTCGGCCTGGGAAGCGAGGCCTATGTGGTGGGCTCCCATGAATTTTACATGGGCTACGCCTCGGAAAAACGGATAAGGCTCTGCCTTGATACCGGACATTTTCATCCCACTGAAACCATAGCCGACAAAATTTCCGCCGTGCTTCTCTTTGTTCCCGGCCTCCTCATACACTTCAGCCGCGGTCTCAGGTGGGATTCCGATCATGTCGCCATCTTTTCGGACGAAATGCGGGACGCGTGCCGCGAGGCCCTGCGGACAGGCGCCCTTGACCGCATAGATTTTTCCCTGGATTATTTTGACGCCTCGATTAACCGCATTGCCGCGTGGGCTATAGGCGCGAGGAGCCTTCGAAAGGCCCTGCTTGAGGCGATGCTTGAACCGACGGCGCTTCTTGTGGACGCGGAGAAAAAGGGGAAGAACCACCGCCGCCTTGCCCTTATGGAGGAACTCAAGACGCTGCCTTTCGGCGCGGTCTGGGACAAACTCTGCCTTGAAGGCGGTGTTCCCCCCGGCGCTGACTGGCTGGAACTTGCCGACGGCTACGAGGAATCGGTCCTGTCAAAACGGACATAAGAAAACGCTGAATGCCATGAAAGACAGCGCTCACA
>JAIRXH010000158.1 GCA_031268385.1 Treponema sp.
GAAAGTTCCAGTTCCTGTTTCGCTATGGCGGCAAGAATGTCGCGGGCCTCTTTCGCTTTTTCGGCGTTGACAGACAGGGCGTCGCCGTAGCTGTTCCACTCCGTTATGGCTTCCGGAGCGATGGTTCCAATCCGCTTGACGACCGCCTGCAGTTCAGCCTGCGCCCGCGCGTCGTCCGCGGCTTCTTTTGAAAGGTCCTCATATTTTTTTATGAGATCCCCAAGGTTATCGGACCGGTTTTTATATTCCTGCGCGTTTTTCTGATGGGCCAGCCGCTCGTCATCAAGCTGTTTTGCCGCCCGCCGGCCGGCGTCTATCTGGCTTTGATACGAGTTTTCAAGCCGTTTCGATATTTCAATAAAGGCCACGATACCGGCGGTAAGGGCGACAATCGCGAGCCCGACAGGATTTGCCGCCATGGCCCCCGTGAGGGCAATCGTCGCGGCCCTGGCGGCCAGAATGCCTTTGGAGAGTCCCGCCAGGGCGGCGGTCGTGGCCGCGGCCACGGCAACGACTTTACCAACGGACACAATGGTTTCAAGCGTTCCCCTGTCCATGTCCGCCAGGGCGCCGGTAACGGAAAGCACTGCGTCCAGAAACCCCCGGCTTGAGGCAAGAACTTCATCCCCGAGCTTCTGGGCGAAAACGGTCACATTCAGTTTCGACTGTGTAATGCCGTCGGCAAACTTGTTGACGCCCCCGGTGGCGGCGTCAAAGGCTGTCTCCATGGCGCCGGCGGCGGACTGCATGTCGGAGAGATCGCGGGTAAATTTTTCCGCGCCTTCCCCGGTAAGGTACAGGGCAATCTGCCCCGCCTGCACGGAACCGAACAGGTTGGTAATGGAAACGCCGGTGTCGTCGGCATAGTCTTTGAGCGCCCGCAGCGCCCCCTGGAAACCGCCAAATTTTTCTATAAGCCCGGTTCCCGAAGAAACCCCCAGTTCCCTGAACGCGGCGTTCAGGGTGTCGGTGCCCCGGAGGAGTTCCGCCTGCGCGGCGGCGGTCTTTGTGGCCACTTCCGCGGCGCCTCCTATGACCCCGGTGCCGGCCGCGAAAACCGCGAACAGTTCTTTCTGTGAAATTTTCAGAGTTGACGAAAGGGACGTGACCCGCTGGATGGAAGCTGCAAGCTCCGGGAAACTGGTCTGACCGTTCCGCAGCGTAACAAAGGCAAGATCCGCCACCTGCCGCTGGGCGGCGGCCGACGTGTCGCCATACGCCTTGGTTACGGCGGAAAGCAGATTGATGGCGTCGTTTGTCCCGGCCATGCCGGCGGACGCGGTCTTCGCGGAGATTTCAAGTTTCGAGACGGTGTCACCGGCGTCTCCATAGGCGGAGATGATGTTGTACGCGCCCGAGGCAAGATCATCCGTGGTTTTTCGTACCGCCGGAGAAAGATCCTGGATGGCTGATTTGAGTTCGTTTACACGGGCGGTCTGTCCGGGAATGAGGGTTTCTATCGGCGCCAAAGCGGCGTTAAAATCGGCGGCGATTTTTCCGAGGGCGGCGCCCGCGGCCATGACGGCGGCCGTTACGGCGGCCGATTTCTTCGCTATGTCCGAAAGCAGCTTGCCGGTTTTTTTTGTTTTTTTCTCGAAGTCATCAAGTGCCCTGTTTGCCTCGGTATACCCTTCGACAAACTCGTCCGTATCCCCGAGAATTCTGAAAATAACTTCCCGCGCCGTAACCGCCATTATGAATACACTCCGGTGAGAGTCATGTCTTCCGTTTTCGAGAGCGGTGTATCGGATGTGCCGCCGCCGGCATACAGCCCCCTCCGCCCGAAATCAAACGCGAAACCGTGTTCCGCCTTCCGGTTCATGGTCTCAATGGACCAGTGCCGGAGAATGTGTTCCTCGCTCTCGGCGTAAATTACGCAGAGCCGGTCGACAAGTCCGGTCCAGTCCCGTTTTTTTTTGTGTCCCGCCGTTCTTCGCCCGACGCCTTCCCGGCGGCTGAATTTCGGACGATAGCGCCGATGATCTCGACAAAGAAAGCGTCCACCATGTCTTTGGAGGCGTCGCGGGCAACTTCCTCGCACGTTACCTCGGGATAAAAAAACGAACAGAAGCGGGCGACAAACCCGATGGTATCCTCAACAACGTCGCCGGCGTGGGTTTCCGCGTACCGCAGATGGGCCGCGACATCCTGTCCTCCGGCCTCCCTCGTCTGTTTTTCAAGCAGCCGGGTGTAGGCGTCATAGATGGGGATGGCCGCCCCGGCGGGAATATAACCCAGTTCATAGTCCCGTCCGAGAAACCGTACTTTCCGCGAGGGCGCCCGCAGGGCGTCCAGATTCAGCAGTTCCGGCATGGCTCCGCTTCTTTCTTACACTTCCTGGATTTCCCGCATGAGGCTCATCTTTTCCAGATCCGCGTCCGAAACCATATCGGGATGAGGGGAAAATTCGAAACTCATGGGAACCTCGGCGACGTTGTCGGAATCGTTCCTGCTTTTAAGGGTAATCACGTCGTCCCCGTTGTAAAAGCCATAGGGCAATTCCCATGTCCGGGAAATGATACGACCGTCATCGGCCTGCCGCCTGTTGGTCAGTTTCATGGCAAGATTCGGCGCGAGTCCGCTTCCTCCCCGGCTCATGGTGTAGCTTGCCGCGGGGGTGACTTCATACACAACCTTGAGGGCTTTGGCTCCGTCGTAGCTGCCGTCGGCAAGCCTGAAAAAATACGCGCCGGCGTATTCGACTATGGTATAGTCATCATCTTCTTCAAGCGTTACGGTACCTCCGCCGCTGCCCTGGGTAAAAACCACGCCGGAAGGCGCGCTCCCGTCGTGGTTAAAGGCGGAGAACGGAATGAGTTTGCCAAGCTGCGGCACGCCGGCCGCGTAGGTATCGGTGAAGCTGGCCGAGGCGCCCGGAACGGCGCTTACTGTTACTATGCCTTCCATTATTTTTCCCAGAATGGGGAGGTGCCGTTCCAGCAGGGAAAAGGCGACGGCGACCTTTTGATTGGTCTGTCCCTTTATGGGGACCGTTCCGTTGTCAGCCTGGATCTCGATCTTGGAACTTGACGGGGTAATGGTAACGCCGCGGGCAAGTCCCAGATCCTGCAGGTCCGTCAATTGATACCCCTTGGGAGACGCGGTCATAATCAGTACCGGGCTCCGGGACAGTTCAATTTTCGCGGAAGCCAGCACCATCGCGTTGGGGTTTAGGCTCTTTGTGACATCCATGATAGTCTCCTTGATCTCCTGATTTACGTTCCGGCAACCGCTTCGGCGGCCGCCTCATAATCAAATTCAATTTCAACGAGCCAATGCTCGTCATAACTGTATGAGCGCGGTTCGGCAAGATCGGTAAACATTTCATCGTCTTCCCTGATTTGCCGGTGAAAAGCGGTGGCATACACTCCTTCAGCCAGATTGATTCCGCCCTGTTCCTGCCCGAACCAGTACGCGAGTTTTAACGAGGATTCCAGCGCGTCGGAGATTCCCCTATCCGTCGGCGGCAGTTCGGCGTTAACCGATGCCCGCAGGCGCAGCCGGACCCGGTTTTCACCCACCAGAGCGGGATGCGGAAGAGGGACAAGGCTGACATGAAAACGTTCCGGTTTTACCTCTGACGGTTCCAGAATAACCTGTACCCCGCAGGCTTCCCGCAGTTTTTGACTGTATGCCCGCGGTATCCGTATCCATTCGCGCACCGGTTTCATGTCGTGTAAAAATCCTCCACAATGCCTTCTATCAGGGCCATATCCGCCCCGTCGAGATACATAAACCGCCTGACAGGAAGACGGATCTTTTTTGACAAAATGAATACCACAAAGGGCTGAAATTTTTTCGCGGCCGTTTTTTTTCCGCTCCCCTTCTTCTTCGCCATAATCACGTTGGCCCTGACAGTCGATCCTTTTCTCATGGGACGGTACACCGAATAGCCGTCCCTTCGAAGGCCTTCCAAAACTTCCCCCGGTGAAAAACCGTACCGCCGCATCAACGTCCGGGTATTCCATGACGCCGGAATGGTCAGCCACTTCGCCTTTTTGGGCTCAATCTCGTAATACTCCCGTTCATCAGGCGGATTGTTTACTACCGCCGCGACGTGATCGCTTGAGATGACGGCTTCCGTCCCGGACGCGCTCTGCCTGATGGACGCGATCAGCCGGCCGTTGTCCATGAGGGTGTGATCCCCCTTTTTTACCGACCTGGTCAGGGGCGCGTTACCGGGTTTCACCCCGTTTTTGACCCGGCCAACGATAACGCTGTGGGCCGCCGCGGCAATACGGTCCATCAGGGGCTGCCGGCCGGCAATCCTGCCGGATAGATTCCGGTTCTCCCGGCCCGCGATACGAATCCGGTAATTCACGGCCGGCGCCCCCGGTCAGGTTTCTTTACCGCGCCGGCAGCGTGCACGGCGGTTTTGGCGGCGCCGACGTCCCCGTAATTTATCGAGATGAGATCGGTTGCCGCCGTGAGGTATTCACGGCCGCCTTTCTCGTCTCCATTGTACACGTACAATTCATAAACACTTAAAAGCCGCCCTATTTCCCGGTGAAGCGGAAGGGCCGCGCACAGTTTCCGCTTTACCACGTCCAGTAGGCTTTGCTCCATGATGACGGCCGCCTCAACGCTCCGGGCCGTTATTTCATCATCACCGCATGTCAGTTCGTCGTACAGTTTGGCCGATATGGCAGCCTTGACATCCGCCGCCGCGAGAAACGGGACAGCTGTTCCCTCCGGGTCCGGGCCGGCCGGAAGGCCGGAATAGACTTCTTCTTCCACGGCGGCGGATCCTTACATCAAGAGCTTCCGGGCGGCTGCTTTGAAAGCCGGCGGACAATCATAAAGGTAAGGGCCTGCAACGCGATAATGACAATTGAAACCACCAGAACAATGACAACCAGAAACACGTCGGCCTTGTTGATGATTACAACCGCCGGCGCGGCGATTTCCGGCGCCGGAAAAACGGCGGAAAAGAACAGCGGCGATTCGGCATAGACCTCATCCGGAATGCCGTCCGCGACGGCGGCGGCAACCCCCGAAGGCCCGGCGAACAGCGCCGCTCCCGCGGCGATAAACAGGATCAGAAACACACACATCTTCTTCATGGTCAAAAGCTCCCTTTTCATTGATATAACCGGACAAGGTCCGGCCTGTTGATTGTGAGGGCGGGACCGCGCGCGATCCCGCCCCGTAAAAATTTTTTCTAGGAAAGCAGTTTCCGTCTCCGCATGGCCGAAAGGACGGGGGCCGGAAGGGGTTTGGAATTCCCGATGATCTTTACGCCGCTGGGGTCATCGGAAAACTTCGGCTTGGCGTAAAACGGCATGGGCGCGAGGTTCGCGTCCAGATCGTCAATGGCGCAGTAAAACAGGGTGTGGGGCGCGTCAAGGTCAATGGTCTGAATGAATTTCTCGGGAATAACCGGCGAGGCGTTACTTTCGCCGGGTTTTTTGTAGGTATGCCCGAAGGGAAGAATGTGATATTTCCCTTCAATGACAAGTCCGTCCCCGGTAAACGTCGAGGGAATGGCGCTCTTCGAGATCACGATATTGATGATCGCGGCGTAGACATCGGGCGCGCAGAGAAAGCGGATTTTTCCGGCGTACCCGCTGTTCTGTTGTTCCGCGTAGGTCTCTTCCAGAATCTGGTGCAGCGCCCCGTATTCCGCCCCGGCGATGTTCGCCGCGGACAGGGTTTTGATGGTCCCATACTGTACCTTGTAACTGAGGAACGATCCCGATTCGGTCGCCATGGGGTAATCAATCGCCCCGGACAGGGACTGGGCCGCCATGATCTCCGTTCCTTCCCGGCACGCGTTTCGGAGGGTTTCAATGGCATCCCTGATGAATGCCTGTACGCCGGTTCCCATTCCCAGCGCGAACAGCTGATTCAATTCGGACGCCTTTGAAAAAATGGACGGGTTGAAAGCTTCCGGCTCAAGAAGCTGCCCGGAAACCGCCCCGGTATCCAGGGGGACCGAACGGGTACCCTTGCGGACAACGGGCGCCGCGCCGGTACGATCCTTTATCTCCGCGATGGAAATATAGGGAGTCGCCTTCTGCCGCCGGCGGGATTCGGGATAGACCAGATCCATGACGGGAGTTTTAAGGGGCGGTAACGCTTTGAGTACCAGCGCCACTTCCTGGGGGGTAAAATATCTGGCCAGAGCGGCCGTTATTTCCTGTTTGACAGCCATATCAAATTTCCTTTTTCCTTGGTTATTGAAATGATTCACACCCTAAAGGGCGTGAACTCCGAAGATCCGCAGGGCATAGGTTCCGGCGGCGTCCAGGGGGGTTCCGCCGGAATAGCGGATCTTTTCCCGGCGGACCGGCCCCTGAACGACCACCGCCGCAACGTCGGTACTGTTTGAATCCGCGACGTCTTCGGCAAGAACCGCGAACGCGCCGAACATCGCTGCTGTCGCGGTGTAGGGACCCGATCCCGTCAGGACAACCGTGACCGCGGCTGCCACGTCTTCCAGGGCGGCCGGCGTATAGACCGCGGCGCCGGGGGTGACTTCTTTAAGGAGAAGCCCCTCGGGTAAATCCGA
Source organism: Treponema sp. (assembly GCA_031268385.1). GTDB lineage: Bacteria > Spirochaetota > Spirochaetia > Treponematales > Breznakiellaceae > JAIROE01. The sequence goes on from JAIRXH010000158.1 coordinate 6,512, forward strand.
GAGATCGGCGGCAAGACCGCCGCCCACGATGATATGCCGATCCCCGTGAAGGATCGTGCTGTGTGATTGAGAAAAAGTTCCTTTTGACGCATCCATGTACCGCTCCTGTAAAATGCGCTGTTTGCCTTAAACGTGCTGATTACACGCAGCCCATAAGGCCGGTTAAATCCGCCTGTTTTTCTTCACCGTCGGAAAGATCCAGCGTCCCGGTTTTTACCATGGGAGGGATCTCCTCGAAGATCCCGGTAACGAGGTCGATTTGTGACACCTTCCGTTTTGCTTCGCCATCGGCAAGTTCGATGGAAAGGCCGAGGGAAAGGGAATCGGCCAGCCTGGCAACCAGACCCTGTTTCGCCCTGGGAAGTTTGCCGGAAGCCGCCTTGACGAGCGCGGCCCGCTTGTTTTCCCGAAGCTGCTTCAGCAGCATGGCCATCCGGGGGTCGCCGTCGGAAAGCTCAATTCCCTCTTCGGGATATTTTTCCGCCAGGGCGGCAAGCCGTTCTTTCAGTTTGGCAAGCTCCGCGTCCTGCGCGGCGAGCCTGTCGTTCGCGGCCTTCAGGTCCGCCAGTGCCTTTTCAAGTTCATCCATGTGAGTCTCCTTGGTTTTTTGTTGTGCGCCGGCGTGGCCGCCGGATTTTTCAGCAGTGGCTTCGTCGGGACCGCCGTCGCTTAAACAAAGCCGTCTTGAACGGGGAGAAGGGAAAACTATTACGTTATAATTGTCATCAACCGCCGACAGCGCTTCTTCTTTAAATGATTCCGCGGCTTCCGCCGCGAGGTCTTTTATTGCCGGCGGCTCTTCCCCCAGATAGGCCAGATGATGCAGATACATTTTACCGTCAAGACTTCGGCGGCGGGCTCCGATTGAACAATCGGGATAGTAACCGTCATCGACGGCCTTTGACATGACATCCGTTTCAACAATGTCGCCGACGAGCGTTTTTGTCTTTTCGTCATACGTAACGGACCGTACATATCCAAGACGGGGCGCTTTGGGATCGCCGTCATGGCCGAGTAATACCGGCGCCTTTTTAATATCGGGAAAGGTTTCCGCAATCTCACGGAGATCCCGCCCGGTTACCACGAGCGGATTTTCCACGGTTCCAAAAATACCGGGATGGGCCAGTTCTCGCTTTCGTATCTTCATTGGTTTCATAATCCTCGAAAAAACACGGTTAAACTGGAGCAGGGACAGGTGGAGGGAATACGTCAAAGGGTCATTTGTTTGCCCTGAAAAAAGCCTGGGCAAAGCCATCCGGAGTTATTGAACGAAGGTCTGCCCGTGTTAAACCTTTGGGGTCTAACCAAGCCGGAGCTTTGGGAACTGACCAATCATATCCGTGCCCTCTTCCTTTGCCGTATATTTCCGGGGACATTTTTGGCGGCATACTCTTGCAGGTCTTTTTGGGTTCGTTGAAATATCCCCATACATCAGTTCGTTTTCGTTTGTTTCCCCCGAACTCCCACTGCTCAAAAGTGAAATTGGGTATGCCCAAAAACTGCCGTAAATAACCAACCGGATTCTCGAGAGCCCAAAATTTCAAATGCCCGTCAAGCCTGCATCTCCAGACAATTTCCATGACAGCCTTCACCACTCTCATACCTGATTCCAAATCGCGTTTCCTGTGGCTGCCGTTTTTTGCCAGGCTGAATTCCGTGCACGGGGGCGCAGCGAGAATCCCATAAATATTCCCAGGCGGAATATAATCACATACGTCATATTCAGGGAGAGTAATCAGGCGGACGTCATATTCCGCCAATTTGTATGGCCTGCTCCATGCGCCGGTACCGCCGCACAGATCAAGAATAATACCCGGCATACCTGCAGCCCCGTTATCTGTTTTGTACGGCAACGCCGTGACCACAAGGGTATGGCGGAAGGACGGGCCGGACTGGAGAGGGGACCAGACCCCAAAGAAGGCCGGCCGGCCGGTTTTTCCCGGAAATTCCGGAATACGGCCTGAACAGGCCCCCCGATTCGGGCCGGAACAGCCCCGAAAACGCGCGGGAAGCCGTTAGAATTTCGTTAGAAAAACCGGAGGCGTGTCATTTTACCCCCGGCCCCGTAACGGGCCGTTTTGGGGCGTTTTTACGGCTTTCAAAAAACGGGAAAAAGGGATTGACTTTTCAGAAGTCGTCCGCGATACTTGTAAGTGTCGGGACGGTTTCGTGAGAATTTTTCTGGTAGATGCCCGGTGGATACCGGGAGATTTCGCCAGAATCATTCTCGCGGATGCCCGGTATACCGGACAGAGGGCGCATTGGGTGCGCCCTTTATTTTTTCCAGCCCGCGATGATTTGCCCGGCGGTCCATTGTTCAACCGAATCACCCCTTATAATGATTAGTTTTTCCACCGTGCTTTTGGGTGCCTTGGGGAATTTTTCCCTTACAAAAACTTCCCGTATTTCCGTGCGCATATTCTGATCGTTCACGCTGTCCTGAACATGCAAAACAACGTTGGGGGCCTGTTCTTCGGCTTTTTCCACCCCCCTGGCGACGGCTCTGGCCGACGTTGAGACAGGGCTTTTCAAGTCCCACAGTTCTCCATCAATAAGGTAATCGGGGTTTTTCCATCCGCTTCGCTTGTGCTGGGGAAGCTGTTTGACGCGGCATCCTTCTTTTTCCGCCAGCAGTTTTGCTATCGCGTTGTTTTCCGGGAATTCTTTTTCTTTTCCCGCGGCGTCGGATACGTCCACCCAGCCGGTCCCGAAGTTTTCACGTTTGTATCCTTTCCATACCGCGTCATAATCGGCAATCACGTTGTCCATGAAATTGAGTTCATGAATGGCGCCTGACCGCAGCCCCCGGTTGAACATGCCGGGCAGCATCATCCAGTAATTGCCGCTGTCCGCGGGGTTTCCCCCAAAACCGCTCTGCGGCCGGAACCGCCGGGCGAGGGTTTTCCGCTCCGCTTCTCCGGGGATCTTTTCCATCTCCTCTTTTTGGGCTTTGTAAACAGATCGTACCGTGGTACGGCAGTTGAAGTGAAAAGGAGGCCAGTGCGTCTGCCAGAAGGGATCGTCATAGGGAAGCACGAGGCCGTACAGGGGCCGGCAAATGTCCGATGTGCGCTGATCGTCAATAACGACAAGTTCCAAAGCGTCGGGCTTGTCCTTGTCTATTTGCGTCCGGCGTCCGGCGTTATAGGCGGTCTGAATAGAGGTCCGGTACACCGTTTCCCAGTAAAACGGGCTTGTCCCTTCGGTTTTCAGTTCAGGCCAGATCTCCACAAGGCTTTCATCCTTTTCAATCGCGCCGACAAGCCTTTGCCGTATTTTTTCAATGGCCTCGTAGGTCTCCAGTTTCGCCAGGGTAAAAGAGCGGAAGCGAAGCTTCGGTTCAAGGTCTTCCCATTCCTTTTTGGTGACGGAAAGGCGCCCTTTGAACAAACGGACCGCCTCCTCATAGGGAATGGTTTCCGCCTCAAGTCTGCCCGCCGGATCGGCAAGGTCAAGGTCTGTCTCCGCGTCCATCCCGAGGAGTACCGCGATAACAAGCGCCTTTTCCCCGGCTTCGGCCATCCCCGGATCGTCTTCCGGCCGGAACAGCCGCTCCGCCTTTTCCCTGGTGATTTCTTCGGGCGGACCGAGGCTTGCGAGGTACTGTTCCACGGCGTGTTTTATGGCTGTTTCAACGGGCTTCCTGAAGCCCTCAACCGCCCGGTCAAGCTCGGCGAGTTTTGCCTTTTCCCGCCGGATTATGTTATCGAAAGAGGGCGCCGTTTTTTTTTACGGTCTTCATCGGCCAGAGAAAAACCCGGTTCTGACGGCTCCGGTTTGATGAAGGCGTCTTCCTCATTCCTCGGCCGGGGAAGCTTATACTGATCATAGAGGGCCGAACGGCTTACCGGGACGCCGCTGTCAATAGCTCTCATCAATTCGGTAAAATCCGCTTTCCGCTCAACATCGAACTCCAGCGTGGGAGAAGCCGCGTCCCGGCCGAAATTGAGTTCGACCGTCCAGTTGACGGCCTTCTGCAAAATGCTTTGCAGTTCAAGAGCCACGCCTTTGGCGTCTCCGTGGAATATCTCCGCGGAAACCGTCCCGAGCGCCTGTGTTCCTTTGGTGGGATTGTTGGTCGCCACCGACTGCCCGGTAAGCCCGTAGGCGATCTGCACATCGCAGGCTTCCACCAGCGCGGCAAATTCCGACACGCTGCCTGACGCGGCTATTTCCTTTATGTCCTTGATGTTTCCGATGGCGGTTCCCGACCCGGATACAACGTCCTGCAATAAAGACGCGACAGTCGAAGCCCGCTCCCTGACGGCCTCTTCATCTCCGGTCATCTCGAACAGGGCGAGAATTGTCTTGACGGAAAACTTCTCCGTGGCCATAAGCCAGAATTCATAGCCCGCCTTTTTGAACATCCAGGGCCAGTACACGCAACGCAGAACCGGCGTCCCGTAGGGGTTCTCGTCGTCAACGTCATGCTGATACATGAGCCACTTGTAGGGATCGTCCAGCGGACGCTTTTCCGCCCCCCGCAGAAGATGGCAATTCCAATCGGCGTCAAACACAAAACGATCAGGCTTGCGGGTGACAAGATTGTCCAGCAGGAAAAAACCGTCCGGCGTTTCTTCCCAAACCGCTTCCGTTACGGAAAAGCCGTAGTCGAGGCCCGCGAGTATCCGTTTGGCCTTTTGATAGAGCTTTGACGTGAACACCGCGTGCTCCCGGACAAACTGAAACACCTCGTCGGTAACGCCTTCTCCCTGAAGCAGGTGCATGGGAAAATTGAGGGCGTCGGTTTTCAGGGTGTTTAAAAGACTTTTTATCCGGGGGTCCGTCCGCATGTCCCTGTAAACGTCATAGCTGCTTTTCGTTCCGGCGGCGACATCGTCGGGATTCGGCATCCAAGAGAGAAACCGCTCAAATTCATCCCGTACAATTTGCGCGGTCAGGATCTTTTTGTCCGCCTTCCGGGTTTCTTTTTTCCCGCCGAAGAATTTCATGGCTGTCCCCTTACAAGATTTATGATTGACCGGGCTGACCGGGTCACCACCCGCGCCGCCCGGATAGTGGCCGCCGCCACGGGCGCCGCCCCGGACTTTCCTTCCTGGGCTTCCTTGAAGGCGTACCACAGGGCGTCCGCCTCATCGTCAAAGGCCGATTTGGGGCCGTCCACGGTCATCATCGAAAGCTGCTCCACCAGTTCCTTTTGATCCGCCCGGAAGCGGATAAATCCCGCCTCGACGAGCGGCGCCATTTCCCGGACACGGGCGGCCTTGGAAAGCCCGCCGGTTTTCCTCCCGTTTATCGGGAGCCATACCCTCCGGGCCGCCGCCTTTTCCATCAGGTTGTTTTTGTAGATACCCTGAAAGGCCACGTCCTCAAACCCGATGGCCGCGTGTTTCCACGTGCCAAACGTCCCGATGATTTTTTCAAGAAACGGTCCTTCCGAAAGCTTTTCTCCCCAGGACTCCCCCACATACAGAACCCCGTCTCCGCCGTCAACCAGCGTAGCAAAGGCGCACTTGTCGTGTGTCCCGGTCGCGGGATCGATGCCCCCGTACCGCTTCTTCCCCTCAAACGACACGTCTTTCAGTTCGTAGTAGTGAAACTGTTTGATGACGGCGTCCTCCGCCGAAAGCGGTTCGTTCATCATTTCCGTGGACCACGCCGCCGATCCCAGTTCGTCCTGCTTTTTTTGAAGTTTTTCACCGGTCCAGTACGAAGGCCAGAGGGACGCGCCCTCCGGCGTCAGGGCCGCGAACCGGAATCCAACCCATCCCTTTAACCGCCCTTCGGTCAGTTCTTTGAGGAGGCGGCAGACGATGTCGTCTTCGTGAAAAATCGTATTGATTAAAACCGGGAATATATCTTTCCCCAGGGGAAGCACCACCCGTTTGAACCATTTATACCGCTTGTCCCGCTGCTGTTTGGTCTCCGCCGATTCGTCGGTCATGATGTCGTCGCAGATAGCGACATCCGGCCGGAACGGTCCGTTCCTGATGCCCCTCGTCGACGCGCCGGCGCCGCGGGTGACAATGGCCGTCCCGTTGGCAAGGGTTATTTTGTTCTTCTTCCATATCTTTCCCTTCATGTCCCCGAAGTCCTCAAACAGTTTCTCGTTCTGTTCAATCTCGTTTCGTATCGATTCAAGATTCTCGTCGGCCTGGGTCTGGGACGCGGCAAAGAGGATTGGAAACCGCCGCTTCCGGTACAGCGTGATCCACAGGGGATACGCGAGGGAAAACCGGGTTGATTTGGAAAAGCCCCTCGGCTCCACGTCGATGATCCCGGAAAGCCTCTCCGCGGGCGTCATGTATGTGTGATAGGCGTCCTTTATCAGCGGCTTCAGGGCCTCCGCCTGTTTCCCGGTAAGCGCCCCTCCCGACACCACATCCATGAGGATACGGTGATACGGGGCGGGTTCGGCGCCGAAATAATGGGGAAGATAGGTCGTGCAAAACAGAAAAAAGTCACACTCGCAGGCCGCGCGGCGTTCGGCGCTTTCCTTCCGGGCCCCGGCGTCCCGAGAGGACCCGACGATCTCCGAGAGTACCGATTCCGTCATGCCTGCCGGGGCTCCATCGCGCCGACTATCATCACAAGCCGTTCCAGAATATCGGGATGGTTTGCCCGCAGTTCATCTTTCAGGGCGTCAAGCACTTCCTTTTTCGCGTCCTGATATCCGCTGCGGTATTTCATGCGGACCTGCCCAAGCTTCGCCTGGGAATTGGCAAGGCGGGAAATGACAAGCGAGGCTTCAACCGGATCGTCTACCGTTACCTCGTCAAGTTCCTGTACCTCCCGCAGCAGGAGGCCCGCGAACCGCGTTACAACAGCCTCGGCGATGTCGGTGTTCGGATTGTCCCGGACGGCGTCCATCATAACACGGGCTTCTTCCGTCATGTTCCGCAGTTCCCTGGCGAGCGTTTTCGATGTTTTGAGGGACCGCCTGACCGCCTCCCGGCTTAGAATGTACCCTTCGCTCCGAAGCCTGTCGACAATCTCCCGTATGGTGAGTTTGTCGCGCGTGTACAGTTCAAGGACCCGGTCGGTCAGGTTGTACAGGTCCGTTTTGCTCCGGCGTCCCATCGCTTATTCCCGCACCGGCACAATACCCGGATCGGGGGGAAGGTTCCCTTCAAGAAGATCTATCCCGCTGGGCTTGATCTTGTACCAGCGGTACAGTTCCCCCCTTTTGTACGGATGGGGCAGTTCTTTTTTTTCAATGTATTCCTTGTCCGCGAGGTACTCCAGTGCTTCCTCAATGTCTTCAACCTTGTGATACTGGAACAGCACCTTCGTGACCGTTTCCTGATCGGCGCCTTCGGGATACACGTATTTGAGAAACGAAAGAAGCTTCCCCCGCAGTATGTTATGTTTCATGCCCCTTTCCCTTCCACAGTTCAATTATTTTTGTCGTAAAATCCATAAAGTTCTTGACAATAAGATCGGAGATCCGGTTGAGTTCCGTCCGCCATCCGCCCAGTTCCCGGTGGAAGTCAACATTCTGCGTGTAATCCCGCTCGATAAGGGAAAGACGCCGCTCGTGTTCATCCAGACGCCGGGCAAGATCCTCCCGGAGCGTCTGTATCTGCCCGGCGATTTCCTTCCGCAACGCCTGGGCCATACCGTTTATCTGCGCCTGCAGCCGCTCATAGATCTTCGCGTCCCGTTCGCCGTTTCTGGCAATCGACTTGCTGAGGTGGACGACCACAACCACCAGCATGGCGGTAACGGCGGACGGCCCCCACTCCTGGGCCAATGCAAAAACCGCGGATACCATCTGTTATCTCACGGTACCGAACAAAAACCCGGCGCCCGCGCCGGCGGCAAAGGCCCCGATAACGCCCAAAACAAGGAGCGTGACGGAAGGCCGCTTCTCCGCCCGGATGGCGCGCTCCGCCATGTCCTCATACCGGGGCTTCCACAGGGCCGCTCCGTCTATGCGCCCCTCCTTGTATCCCGCCTCAAAGGCTTCCTCCGCGATGGCGGCGGCCTCATCCTCCATCTCCTCCATCAGGTTCCGTACCGTTTCCCCCCGATAAAACCCGCCGGGCTCTATCCCGTATCCGTTTTCGGGCCGATTCGGCAAGGAAAGACTCCCTTCCGCGCAGATCGTCCGGGCGAGGAGACTGAACAACAAGAGTATGGGGATCGGTTTCATCAAGATGGTCCTCCTGGGCCAGAAAGCGGGCGTCCCCTCCGGAGCTTTCCTTCCGGGAACGGGACAGCGAAAAAACAAGAACGCCGCCCGAAACGGCGCCGATGACAAAGGCGGCAAGGGAAAGAACGGCGATACCGGTCCCGCTCACGCGCCACCGCCGCGCCCGCGGGCGTTCCCCAGCGGGCCGAAAATGTTTGAAAACACCAGAGAAAGATCCACCGGCGCGAAAACCAGCACCACAAAGGCGGCCGTTTTAAGGGCCGCGTCAATGTCAAGCTGGGGATTGACGGTCGCCTTGAGCAGCAGGGCCCCGATAGCGACAGCCGATCCGAGAACCTTCGCGCCCAGCGACAGCGGTTTTCCTTTCAGTCCCATGCCGTTACCCCGCCTTGCGCGGTATCACGAAAAACCTCGCCGTGTACCCGTACTTTTCAAACGCCGCCGTGCTGTGCGTTATCCGGCACCGCGCCCCGGTTTCCCCTATAAGGGGACCGAGATCTTCGCGGTACTCTTCGCCTGAAGGACACACTATCGCCACGTGCCCGCTTCCTTTGGCGTTGTAACTGGCCGCGAGGACAAGGCCGCCCTTATTGGCGTTTTCCTGTGCTTCGCGGACGGAGATCTCTTTCGCGTTCTTCACGGCGTTCCGGTACATCGCGTTTGCCGTGGTCCAGTTAATACCCCTGGGTTCGAGAAACGGCGTCATGTCGCCGCCCAGGGCGGACGCGATACGGTGCGCCCCCCGGTTGCACCACGTCGTGCCGGTATTTCCATTGGCGTCGGGGTAGCCCGGCTGTACGTCGGGATCTTGTATTACTTTCTGTACGG
>JAIRXH010000183.1 GCA_031268385.1 Treponema sp.
TTCGGCCTTCCCCTTTTGGCCTTCTTCCTTCCCGGAGGGTGCCTGGCACTCTTTTCGCCTGAGTCCCTGGCGGGGAGTTTCGGGGCGGGGTCGAATCTTTCCTTCCTCGTGAACGACGCGGGGGATATTCTTGTGCACCCCGACGACAGTCTTGTTATGGCGGGGGAAAACGCGGCGGCCTCCCCCTTTGTACGGATGATGCGGGAAAGCGGCGAAGTGAGCCTTCAGACCCGCTACACGGGGGAAGACGGCAGGGACTATTTCGGGGCCTTCAGGAAGCTTTCCCTTGCCAACGCGGCGGTGATCACCAACGCCGAATACGAGGTGGTCTTTGAGGGCATCGCGGCCACGACCCGGCGCAACCTGTACCTGACCGGGGCGGTGCTCTGTATCGCCGTGCTGTGCATCTGGTTTTTTTCCGCCTCAATCAGCGGCCCCCTAAAGAGCCTCTCGGAGGCGGCGGGGCGGATCAAGGGCGGCGAGTTCGAGCTTGACCTTACGGCGAAAACCCATGACGAGGTGGGCCTTTTAACCGAAAGTTTTGTGGAGATGGGAAGGGGCCTTGCCGAGCGGGAGCGGCTGCGGGACGCCTTCGGCCGCTTTACCAACGCCACGATTGCCGAGCGGGCCATGAAGGGCTCCCTTGTGCTGGGGGGCGAGACCAAGAGGGTAACGATTTTCTTTTCCGACATCCGCTCCTTTACCGCCATGTCCGAAAAACTTGAACCTTCCGAAGTGGTGGAGTTCCTTAACGATTACATGACGCGCATGGTGGACTGTGTGGACAAGACCGGCGGGGTGGTGGACAAGTTTATCGGCGACGCGGTGATGGCGGTCTGGGGCGCGCCCCTTTCCGCGGGGAGCGCGGCGCAGGACGCCTTTAACTGCGTGAAGGCAGCCCTGATGATGCGAAGCGCCCTCCGGCGTTTCAACGAGGGGCGGGGCGGCGAAAAGAACCCCGTGATCCGCATAGGCTGCGGGATCAACACGGGGGACGTGGTGGCAGGGCAGATAGGGTCGAGCCGGCGCATGGAGTACACGGTTATCGGCGACGCGGTGAACCTTGCGAGCCGGACGGAGGCGCTCAACAAGCCGCTTGGAACGGATATTCTTATCACCGAACACACCTGCGCCCTTATCGGCAAACACCTTGTCACCGAGGAGATGCCGGCCATCACGGTCAAGGGGAAGGAAAAGCCGGTGCGGATGTTCGCGGTGATAAACATTCGCACCAAAGAGGGAATCTTGAGCGGGCCGGGGAATCTGGCGGAACTGCGGCGGGCTTTGGGCACGCGCGCGCCTGATTTGGGCAAGGTAGACGTTAATGCCGAAGAACAAAAATACTCGATACAGGGTTAGGCCCGCGAGCGTCCTCGTGGTCGTCCTCTGCCTTTCGGGTGCGGCCGCCTGTCTTGCCCTGTTTCAGGCGGATTTAAACCGTTCCCTAAGGCGGCTTGACGAAGTTCCGGTGGGGACTGCCGCCTCCGCGTCGAGGGCGGCCCTCCGCCGCTTCCAGGACAGGACCATCTGGGACCGGCTGCGTAAGGAATCGCCGGTGTACAACGGGGATTTTATCCGCACCGCCGAGGGCGCTTTAGCCGACATCCGTTTTTCAGGCGGCGGCATGGTCAGCGTTGCGGAGAACAGCCTTATCCGCATTCTTGTGGAGGACGGCACGCCCCGGATTGAACTTGCGCGGGGGAATGTCAGCGTCTACGCGGAGGAAAGCGGCCTTGTCGTCATCTCCGGGGAACGCAGGGTGGCCGTTCCCCCCGGCGCCGAGTTAAGCCTTACCGAAGGGACGCCCTCGCCGGTCCTCGCGCCTTTGGCGGCGGCCCGGTTTCTTGTGTCGGACGACGGCCAGGCCCCGGTTGAGTTCAGCTTTGCCGACGGGGCTTTTCGAGGGGGGGACGTTTCCGCCGCTTCGCCTTCCCTCGGGGTCCGTGTCGAGATAGCCGGGGACCGGAATTTCACCCAGTCCTTTGCGGTACTGGAAAAACTTCCGGGGACGGATTCAGCGGGCGTTACCGCGAGGCTCCCTGTGGGCTCGTGGTGGTGGCGCGCCTACGGCGAGGGGGAAGAATCGGGCGCGCTCGCAGGGCAGTTTACCGTTACCCGGACGCCTTCCCCCCGCCCGATTTCCCCCGCCCCGGAGGCGGTGTACTACTACGAGGCGGAACTTCCTGAAGTCCGGTTCCAGTGGACCGTTTCCCCGGAGGCAGCCCACTATATTCTTGAAGCGGCCGATAACCCCGGTATGACAAATCCCGCGTTACAGGAAGAAGTCCGTTCCGCTTCCCTGCTCTCTTCCCGTCTTGGCGAGGGAGAGTGGTACTGGCAGGTTACCCCGGTGTTCCCCGCCTTTTTCCAGGGAACCGTCCCCCCCTCGCCGCCTGTCCCCTTTACCGTCATCCGGAGAGCGCCGCCGTCCGAGCCGCCCGCGGTAGTGGCAGCGCCCGCAGTGGCGGCGGAGGAGGAAGCGGCCGGCATCCCCGCCGTCGCCGAGGGGCTCGAACCGTCCGTGGCGGCGCCGGTGACAGCGCCCGCGGCGGTGGTGGCGCCGCCCGTACCGGTGACAGCGGCGCCGGTGTCAGCGCCTGCGGGGGTGACAGCGGCGCCCGTACCGGTGGCGGCGCCCGCGGTGGTGGCGGCGGCGCCCGTACCGGTGGCAGCGGCGCCCGCAGTGGTGGCAGCGCCGCCCGTACCGGTGACAGCGCCGCCCGCAGTGGTGGCAGCGCCGGAGGCGGCGGTTAGAATCCCCGCCGTCATGGAGGCGCCGCCGGAAGCGCCGCTTCCCACGCCTCCCGCGCCGCTTCCCGCCCCGTCCGGGCGGATACCGGCGGACGGCTCGGTGATTGGTTTTGAAACCCTCGAGGCGTCGGGGGCCGTCGCTTTTTACTGGAACCCGGTGGCGGGGGCAGACGCTTATATTTTCAGCCTCCTCTCCGAAAACGCTTCCGGCGAAAGGCGGCCGGTTATCACCGCCGAAATTTCCCTCCCGTCCTATACCCTCCGTGATTTGAGTCTTCTGGATGAGGGCCGTTTCCTCTGGCGGGTAGAGGCGGTACGCGGAGGCCTGGAGGGAAGCTCCGGGCAGCGGGGAGTGCCGGGGGAAAACCGGTTTACCGTCGCTGTTCCCCGGCCGCGGGTGCCCAGGGGACGGGACGCGGGAACGCTCTATGGCAGATAGCAAACGGGTGTTCCTTGTCCTTCTTGTGCTGATCCCGGTCATTTCTCTCTTTGGAGAGGACGGGGAAGGAAGCTCTTTCCGCATTGAACGTACCCTGGAAGGGGAACGGTTTATCCAGCGTCTTTTTTGGGATGAGGCGGCGTACGCCTACCGCTACGAAGTCAGCATGGAGAGGGAGGACGCCGGAACCTATACGGAAACGCTCCGGGAATTCCGGGAGGAAAATTTTATCGAGCTTTCCCTTGCCCCCGGTTCATACCGCTACCGGATACAGGCCTACAACATTCTGAACAAGCCGTCCGGGAATTCCGAATGGATATATTTCACCGTGTTTCCGGCCTTACAGCCCGAACTCTACTCCTTTACCCAAGCGCCTTCCCGCCCTTCCGGGGAAAGCCCCCGTGACTTTACGGAAATTACCCTTTACGGAACGAACATCGAGGAGGGGGCGGACCTGTACTTCCTTTCCCCGGAAACAGGCGCTTCCCCTGTCAGGCCCCTTGACTATACTCCGCTCGAAGAAGGCGCCCGGCTTGTTTTTGACGCCGAATCCCTCCCGCCGGGCCGGTACAGGGTGTATGTCAGGAACGCGGGCGGCCTTGAAAGCTCCCTTGATATTACCGTCGCGCCGCCTCCCTCCGGTACACCTGACGGCGCTTCCCCCGCCGCGGTTCCGGGCGCTTCAGGGGGGCGGTCGTTCTATGTCCAGGCGGAATACGCTCCGGTCATCCCGCTTTACGGGTACCTGTTTAACCACTTCGGTCAAAAGTTCTATCCGCTGGGGGCCTCGCTCCGGTTCGGGGTTTTCCCTTTCAGAAAATCCTGGGGAAACCTGGGGCTGGAAACGGCCGCCCATTGGACTACGCAAGAAACCACCTTCGAGGGCGCCGGGCAGACGGCCCATCTGGGGGCGCTGCGTCTGAACGGGGTATACCAAAGGCGGCTTTACGGGGAGCTGTTCCTCAACCTTCGCGTGGGCGGCGGAATAAGTTTTGTCTACGGAATTAACGAAAACCCCCAAGGCCCCAGGTCTATCTTTACCTGGATGGTATCGGCGGGCGGCGGGATCTCCCTCAAATGGTTTGTCTATAGATCCCTTTACATTGAAACCGGCGCGGAGTACATCCATGTTTTTTCCGCGGACGTTCCTTCCCCCGCTTATATACTGCCTGTCATTGGAGCGGGCTTGGCGTTTTAAGCGGCGCGTCAAATACCGCACCCGTTCTTCATCGGCAATTCTCATTTTAAAATGTTACCGAAACTGTTGATTTTAGACGGCAATAGGGTTACGCTTGTTCGTACAATCGTGATAAAAAAACTGGGGCGATTTGTTTTCCGGCGTATATTTTCGGAAGAGCTTCCCCTTTACAGCCGTATTTTCAACCTCGTTCTGATATTCGGCGTCGCCGGCTGTATGGTGTCGGCCGCCGCCCGGATCATCGAAGGCGTGTCGATGCTGTCGATACTGACAATGGCGGCAATGATGCTGGTCATTACCGCCGCCTTCTGGCTCTGCAACAAATTCAGGCTCTTCCCTGTTGTCATACGGATTGCCCTTATAAGTTTCTGCGAAATTCTCCTTCCCGTACTTTACTTTACAAGCGGCGGCATAGACAGCGGCATGACAGGCTATTTCTGCCTGGGCATTGCGCTCAACTTCCTGCTTCTTAGGGGATGGGAATGTTTCTTCATGTCGCTGCTCAACATCGCGGTAATACTGGCCTGCTACTTCGCCGGCAAAGCCTGGCCCGGTGCCGTTATTCCCTTTACGCGGGATTTTCAACGGTATGTAGATCACATACAGACCGTTCTTGTCTCCGGCGTTTTTATCGGGTTCATTATAAAGTACCAGGCGCGCATCTACGAACGGGAACGGGAAAAGGCGGAAGCGGCGACCAGGGCCAAGGCCGATTTTCTTGCCAATGTATCACACGAGATCCGCACTCCCCTCAACGCGATCATAGGACTGGGGGAACTGGAATTGGGAAAAAACCTTCCCGAAAACACGCGGGACAATCTGGAAAAGATGCACAACTCGGGGATGGTGCTCCTGAGCATCATCAACGATCTTCTTGATATTTCGAAAATAGAATCCGGCCGCTTCACCCTGTCCCCCTCGGAATACGATACGGCAAGCCTCATCAACGACACGGTTCACCTTAACATGGTCCGCATAGGAAGCAAGCCCATCGTCTTCGGCCTCCGCGTGGACGAACGGCTGCCTTCCCGGCTTTACGGCGATGAAATCCGCGTAAAGCAGATACTCAACAACCTTTTAAGCAACGCGTTCAAATATACAAGGGAAGGCAGCGTATGGCTGGACATTTCCACGGAAACAATCGATCAAAAAAATGTACGGCTCGTCTGCCGTGTTGAAGATACGGGAATAGGCATCAAAGAGGAAGACATGGAGAAGCTCTTCTCGGTCTACAACCAGCTTGACACCAGAAGCAACCGCCATATAGAGGGAACGGGGCTTGGCCTTTCAATATGCAGGAACCTTGCCGAACTCATGGGCGGCGGCGTCGGCGTGGAAAGCGAATACGGTAAGGGCAGCGTCTTTACCGCAAGCGTTCTCCAGGGCGCGGCCGGCGGGGAAGTCATAGGAGAGGCGGCGGCGAAAAACCTTGAAAGTTTCCGCTTTGTCACGGAAAAAAGGGGACAGTACCGGAAAAACCGGATCTTCATGCCTTACGGAAGGGTGCTTGTGGTGGACGACGTGTCCACAAACCTGGATGTCGCGCGGGGCATGTTGACGCCCTACGGGCTTGCCGTTGACTGCGTCAGTTCCGGCAGGGAAGCGGTCAACCTTGTCCGTGCGGGAACGGTCACATACGACGCGATATTCATGGATCACATGATGCCCGAAATGGACGGTATCGAGGCGGTGCGTATCATGCGAAACGAAACGGAAGGCGACTACGCCAAAACCGTTCCCGTTATCGCCCTTACGGCCAACGCCATTGTGGGAAACGACAAACTGTTCCTTGAAAACGGCTTCCAGGATTTTCTGACTAAACCCATAGACATGACCAAACTGGACGCGATACTCCACAAATGGGTGCGGAACAGGGACAAGGAAGCCGCCATGCAGGCGGAAGGGACACAGGCGGCAGACGACGGCGGGCATGAGGAAAGGGATGAAGATGAAGACCCGTCTTCCCCGGCCGGTTCCGCGTCGCCTGTAAAGGGCATAGACTGGGCGGAAGGGATAAAGCGCATGGGAAACCGCGAGACTTCCTTTATCCGCGTTCTGAACTCCTACGCGGCCAATCTTCCGGCCATGCTCGGCAAACTCCGTGAATTCAGGGCGGAAACCCTCGCCGATTACACCATCACGGTGCACGGCATCAAGGGGGCAAGCTACGGAATCTGCGCGAACGACATTGGAAAACAGGCGGAAGCCCTGGAAATGGCGGCAAGAAACGGGGACATAGAGGCGATCCTCTCGAACAACGGCGACTTCATCATCAGGGCCGAAAAACTCGCCGCGGAACTTGCCTCGTACCTTGCTTCACGCAGGTAAGGTCCGGGAACAGGGCGGCGATTGCCGGCGTCGTATACGCGCAGGATGGAGCGTATACGCGCGGAATGCGGTTCGCGTTATGTTACCACAACAAGACAGTACCGTTTTTTTCCCGCGCGGAGCAGCAATTCGCCGTTTTCCCCGATACTGTCAGGGCGTATCACGGCGGCCACGCCGGTAACGGCGGCAAGCCCTTCGCCGGCAAAGGCGCCGCCCTGTTCAACAAGGCGGCGGCCTTCGCTCCTCGTCGATACAAGCCCCGCGTCGGCAAAAAGCTCCACGACATTGTAGCCTTCGTCAAATTTCGAACGGGGAAGTTCCACGCGGGGCATGGCGGATCTGTCGCCTCCGCCGCCAAACGCGGCGCGGGCGCCTGAAAGGGCGCGGTCGGCCGCCTCCCTGCCGTGTATCAGGGCGGTCACTTCCCAGGCAAGACGCTCCTTTGCCTCATTGGGATTCCTGTCCGCCCCGGAAAGGGCATCGCATTCTTCGGCGGGAAGAAACGTAAACATAAGCAGGAAGCGCCTGACATCCGCGTCCTGCACATTGCGCCAGTATTGAAAGAAATCATACGGGGGGGTCTTTGCAGGATCAAGGAAAAGAGCTCCCTTTTCGGTCTTCCCCATTTTCTTTCCGTCGGAAGTCGTTACAAGGGGAAAGGTAAGGCCGTACACTTCGGCCCCCTCTATGCGGCGTATGAGTTCCGTTCCCGCGACTATGTTCCCCCATTGATCGTCCCCCCCTATCTGGAGGCGGCAGCCGTAACGGCGGTAGAGTTCCAGAAAATCATAGCTCTGCAGAAGCTGGTAGTTAAATTCGATAAAAGAAAGCCCCGTCTCCATCCGCATCCTGTAGGCTTCAAAACTCAGCATGCGGTTCACCGAAAAATGGCTCCCTATTTCACGGAGAAAGTCGATGTAGTTAAGATCCGCAAGCCAGTCCCTGTTGTTGACGGCGCGGGCCCCTTCCCCGTCAAAACCGATAAAGGAATCAAGCTGGGCGGAAATGGAAGCGGCGTTCGCGTCCAGGACGCCGTAGTCCAGCATCTTCCGCGTCTCGGTCTTGCCCGAAGGATCCCCTATACGGGCCGTTCCCCCGCCTATAAGGGCTATTCCCCGGTGCCCGGCGGCGCGGAGATGACGGTACGCGAAGAAGGGCACCATGTGGCCTATATGAAGGCTTGGCCCCGTGGGATCGCAGCCCACATAAAAACTCACCGGCCCCCCGTCCATAAGGCGCGACAGTTTTTCGGCGTCGGTGCATTGCTGAAAAAAACCCCGGAGTTTTAATACTTCAAGCGCCTGATTCATTGTCTTTTCCCCGCATACGGCAGAGTATAGCCCGCGGACGGGGAGATACTCAAGGCTTTTCCGTGTTTACAGTTATGGCCGGCCTACTTCTTCCCCGAATACAGGGTAAACTCAAGTTTGTCCTGGCTCTGCTTGATAAGGTTGTACCAGCGGTTTTTCCGTTTGGTGATAAAACCGCTCTTCCGGCCTATGGCCCTGAGCTTCTCGTAAATGGCCGCGCCGTTTTTCGCGGCAAGCCATGTCTTGTAGTAGTTTCCCTGAAAGATCTGCGCCGCCTGTTCCTCTATCTCCCTGTCCATGGACTCGATGTAGGAATTGAGAAGCAGTTCGTATTTGTCGGCGACCCCCTTCGCGTAATCAAGAATAAGCCTGTCGTACTGGGGAATCATCTCCATGATAAGGACAAGATCACGCAGAAAGCCTACCGCGGCAGGGTAATCCTCATCGTGCATGTAGGCCTTCGTGCCGTTATTGCACAGCAGAATAAACGAATCGTTGTTGATGGTTTTCATGCTGCGTACCGGAACAGGCGGCGTTACCGAAAAGGGCGGCATTTCGCGGGCGACTTTCGCAATCAGATCCATGAGATCCGCGTAAATGCGCTGTTCCCACAGATTTTCCCTTATCGAACCAAAAAGACGGACCAGTTCATCGCTGAATTTTTCCTTGTATTTGTCCTCGCTCTTGAAGACCACCTCGCAGGTGGGAAGCTGAACGCCCTTGAATTCTATTATGCCGGTATCAAAAAAATAGAGCGTGGAATTTCTGGCAAGGACGCCCCTCTCCTGGGCGTTTTCTTTTTGAAAGCTCATATACACCTGTCTGGAGATCATGATGCGGGATTCCTTTGGTGAAAGTTCATTTGCCCTTGTCTGCAGCCGGGCGCCTATATTAAGGAGGAAGCCCGAAAGGTAGCCTTCTTCGGTAATGATGAGGGGCACCGAGGTATTCCCCCCGGTAATTCCCGCGGAAAGTTTGAACACGGGCAGAATGGCCGCGTCTCCGCTCCGTTTGGTGGAAATGACCGGATCGGCCACCACATCGGTCTTGCCGAAATAATCCATGATGCACAGGGTCACGGTCAGGGCGTCGGTGGCGGAGGCGGAAACCACCACGATTTCATCGCCCCGTTCCCGCCTGCTGACGGACCCGCACTGCGTGGAAATACGCTGTATTTCATTGTAAATGGCCCGGTCCAGCGTGTGCTGCATGGAAAGGTTTTTCCGGGATTCCTGGCAAAATTTGGTGTATCCGTGTATGTCCAGCATGCAGATATACAGGTTGGAAATGGTAAGATTCGGCTTGAGATCCCCCGCTTCGGGGAAATTTTTATCCGGAATTACCAGTTCCCACCAGAGTTTTCTGTGCGTTTTGGGGGTTATGACGGAAAAATAACTCCAGTTAAGCTTCTTGATAAGCTCGAAGATTCTCATGAGAACAGGATGGCTCCGCTTGTCCTTCAAAACCGGCGCGGCAAATGCCGTGAGCTGTGAAAAGGAACTTATCTCCCTGCCGACAACCCTGTCGTGCAGAAAGGAAAACAGCTCGTATTCCGAAACGGTTTCATTGTATTCATTTATATCCTTCACATGCGTCCTTTCCCTGTTATTTCGATATTATGTAATTATACTATACTATCAGCCTTATAAAAAAAACACCCATCCCGGAAACAAAAACCTGAAAAAAGACGGCTTTCCTATGGTTCAAAACCGCTTTTTGGATTATATTGTTATAGTAGGAGGGGATTGTGGAAACAGCTTCATTTCTTAACAATTCCGGTATAGCGTTGACCGAGGCAAACCGGCCCAATGAGGCAATTCCCCTGTTCCGCAGGGCCCTTTTCATGGAACCGGAAAATCCTCTGCTATGGCTCAACCTTGGCATAGCCCAGCAGCGGACCGGAGATTATGATGAGGCCCTGAACAGTTTTCAGCGGGCGGTTTTTATTGAGGACGACCTTGCCGATGCCTGGGTATCCATGGGACTCATCTACTACGAACTTGAACGCTTTGAGCTGTCCGAGGAATGTTACCATTCGGCCCTCATCCGCAATGACAATTCGCCCAAAGTCTGGAACAATCTGGGAGTCCTGTACTTTACCGAGGGCAGCTTCGAGGAAGCCCGTCACTGTTTCGAGGAAGCGGTGAGCCTTTCTCCCCTTTACTACGATGCCCTGTACAATCTGCGGGATTCCTGCCGTGAACTGCAGGATTACCGCGCCGCGGCCGAATTCGAGCGTATCCTTTCCTGTTCTCAGGGCGCCTGCAGACGGGACCGTTCGTTCTAGCAAGATGAAGATCCTCTATGTTGCCGAAACGGTCGGAAAGGCGGGGGTTTACGCCTTCAAGAAGGGTATTGCCGAACTCAAAAAAACCAGGCAGTTTGATTTTGTTATTCTGTGCGCCGACGGCGTCACCGGGGGAAACGGCCTTGGACGCAATCACGCCGCCTATCTCCGCAAGCTGGGGGCAGGCGTGCTTACCACCGGGGAATGCTGTTTCTACAAGAAGGATCTGACCGAAAATCTGGAAAAAATTCCCTATGTGCTCAGGCCGGAAAACCTCAACCCCGAAGCTCCCGGTTACGGGGCGCGGGTGTTCAGGGCCGGCGGCGAAAAGGTAGGGGTCACGGTTCTTCTGGGCCAGAGCGGTTTTACCCGCATTCACGGCAACAGCCCCTTTTCCATGCTTCCCGCCCTTCTGGAACGGCTCCGGAGGGAAACTCCCTATGTTATCGTCGATTTTCATGCGGAAATGACCGCGGAAAAACAGACCCTTTTTTATGCCGCCGACGGGCTTTGTTCCGCGGTCATCGGTTCCCATACGCGGGTCCAGACCTCGGACGAGCGCATACTCAAGGGCGGCACGGCGGTCATCACCGACGCGGGCCGTACCGGCAGCTCCCTTTCGGTGGGCGGCTGCGACGCCGAAGAGCGCATCCACGAGTACCTTTCGGGCATTCCCGACTGGACCCGCGAAACCTGGGCGGAACCGGAACTGCAGGGCGTCTTCATCGACATTGACGGCGGCGGCAAAGCGCGCTCCATTGAGCGGATAAAGCTGCCGGTCGCCTCTCCCCCGGTAGAAGGAAAAGTGGAAGATTCAGGCGAAGCGGACGCCGGGGCGGAATGACATGAGGGGCCGCGTTCACTCGATAAAGGGAAAGACCGTCTTCATAATCCCGGAAAACGCCGCCTGTTTCGGTTGCATGAACGGGAGATGCGGGAAACGCCTGGTCCTCATCGGCGCCGAAAACCGTGAAAACCTCTCCCTTGCCCCCGGCCGTATCGTGGAAACGGACACACATCCGGGCGCGGTCCTGGCCCAGGGCGTCTTTGCCCTGCTGCCGCCCGCGGCGGGTTTTGCCGCGGGTTTTTTCATCATGGGGCTCCTTACCGCCGCCGGAATTGCGAAAGCGGCATGCGGGGTCCTCTTCATGCTGGCGTGCGGCTTCGCCTGTTTTCTCTTTCGCCGCCGCTTTCCGCCCCGGGAAAAAACCGTCGTAAGGCGCGTGTTGGCCAGTTAATCCCGCCCTGAAGGAAAACCCTTGTCCGTTTCATCTGCCATGGGTATATTATAGGCAGGGCGCGTAAAGACGCGCGTCCGGGGATCGCCCGTATGGGGATCCCGATTCCGCCGGGCCGTAACGGCCGGCGCACGCCGGACTGCTTTTCGGAACCAAAGCCCCGGTGTGAAAGGAGCCTCTTATGAAAGGCGCAAAAATGTATCCGGATCTGGGAACAATCTTTGACGAAATTTTCGAAGCCGCCCAAGATTTCAAAAATGAACTGAACGACGAACTGAACCGCAATTTCAGCCGGTACGGAAACAGGTTCGGCGAAGGGGGCCCTTTTCCCCGGGGCGGCCCGTTCGGCAAGGGCTTTTTCGACGAAAACGCCGATTTCTACCCCAATTATTCCTACCCTCCCATGAATGTCTACATGACTGCCGACAGAACGCTGGTGTTTGAATTTGCCCTTGCGGGTTTCAACGAAAAGGACATCAGTCTTTCTTTCCAGGGCGACTACATGGTGTTTTCCGCCGTTATACCACGGAATTCCGAAACATCCCATGACGCGGAAGAAATGGTCAGGATAGCGGAAAATGAAACGGGAGAAAATCACGATGAGACGGAAAACCGCCCCTGCGGGGATTCAGGCGGAGGGGAAAATGTACGGTACTTCAAGCGGCGCCTCAAACTCAAGGACATTGAAAAGCAGAAGTACTTCGTCCCGCTGGACAAATACGCCCAGGAAAATGTCAGGGCCGTTTACAAAAACGGCATTCTTACAGTGTCGGTCCCCCCAAAGGATGAACCGGATCAGGGTGACGGCGTGAAGATCGAGATAATCAGGGAAGAGGCGTAAAAAAAGGACCCGCCGCCGGCGAGCCCTTTCCCCAAAACAGCGCCGATTTATTTAAATTCAAATAAATCGGCGCTTCCCTGGAGCCGCTACTGCCAGGGTTTGAGCATAACCTTGCAGGTATCGCCGCCCATGAATTTTTCGAACGCTTCCTGTACACGGGAAAAGCCGAAAGTCTCGGTGATCAATTTGGGAACAAGAGGCGATCTCCTGAGAAGCGTGATCATTTCGGCGCGGTCATTCAGATTGCAGTGCCAGGAACCCATCAAGGTAAGGCCCTTGCGGATAAAATCCTCACTCGGGCGAATGGGAATTTCATTGTGATTTTCCCCGACGAACGAAATAATTCCCCCCGGCTCAACCGCGTCAATGCACAGGCGCTCGGCGGCCGCGTTTCCCGACGCGTCAATGGCCCGCGTAAGGCGCGCCGGCCGCGCCGCGTCGGCGATTCCGGCGCGGACGCCAGGATCGGCGGCGTCAAGCACAATGTCGGCGCCAAAAACATCCGCAGCCATCTTCCTGCGGAACGGTACGGTATCAAGGGCAATTACGCGGGCGCCCAGAAATTTGGCGATACAAACGGCGCCCATGCCCACGGGGCCAAGGCCCGTAACAAGAAGGGTGTCAAAGGCTTTCAGGTTCATCCTTTTGATCGAACTGAAAGCCGGCCCCAGCGCGCAGCAGGCCATGGCGCCCAGATCATAGGAAATGTCTTCCGGCAGAACGGTACACACAAAATCCTGCACCTTTACAAACTGCGCAAAATGCGTGGCAAAGGGCGGCTTGCCGGTACAGTAAATGTAATTCCCCGTAAGACACAGCTCACAGACGCCGCAGCCGGAAAGCGGATTCAATATAACGCGGTCGCCGTTTTTCAACAATGTGGAACCGGCGCTGTCAACAACAATACCGGAACCTTCGTGGCCGGCATTCCGTACAGGCGTGTCGCTCAGGAAGGCAGCCTTGTCGCTTCCACAGATTGGCGTTGACTCAATCCTGACAATAACCCATTCTTTTTCGGGCGACGGATCGGGCACATCTTCCACATACGCTTTTTTGTTTCCCAGTACAAGACTTTTCATGACAGGCACTCCATGCTATTAAACTGCGCGTAGTATAAATTACGCGTTTTTCGGCCACACGCTGTCCATGGCGGCCTTCGCGGCCTTGAGGGCGTCCTCAAAGGCCATGGTCTTGAAGGGGGCGTAAAAGGGTTCCACATATACAGGTCCGTCATACGCAAGATCAATGAGCCCCCGCATGAAATCGGCTATCTTGAGAACTCCCGTCGCGCCGGGCAGCTCACGGACAAGATCCCGCTGTTCACCGGCCGGAATGCCTTTGGGGGCATCGTTAATGTGAACCAGTACAATCTGCCTGTTTCCGGAAATTTTCTTGAAATCGGCGTATGTCTGTCCGGCCAAATCCCAATGCCAGACATCCATAAGAATACCCAGATTGGAAGTGCCAATATCGCCCATCAATTCCATTATCCCGTCAAGGTTGTGGATGAATTCGTATTTCTTTCCCCTGCGTTCGGAAGGAGGCCCGACAAACTCAAGACCAAAGCGTATGCCGTTATCTTCCAGCACCTTTGCCGCTTCCCCGAGCCGTTTTTTGTGAAGCTCATAATTGGTTTTGTAATCGAGCGTGTCGCTCGCGGGGATAAGCCAGGTGATGCAGCGGTCGGCGCCGATCCCGCGGGCAAAGCCGCAACGGGCGGGAAGCATCTTCATGTCCGCGTCAAAGGCTTCACCGGATTCACGGAAATTGACCGGAAGGCTGAACCCGCCCGCCTTGAGGCCGTTTTTCTCCAAAAGCTCCTTCGCCCCTTCCGTGTTCGCGTGTCCGGGATCGGTTCCCGCTTCACGGGCAACATCAACAAAAATGCCGCCGTAACCGTACTTCACCGCAAGCGGAACATCTTCCTCAAGCGTCCTTCCTCCAAAACCCAAAAGACCCGATGAAAATCCCTTGTACATAACCACTCCTTGCAATGTTGATTAATCCCCGTGTTACGCGCCGCCGCCGGGCACGAGATACACCGGTTTTATGGCGGACTTTTCTATCTTCCCCGCCGCGTCCTTTACCCTGATAATCCTGACATCGCCCGGCAGCATGTCAAAGTACGCGTCGTCCTGATGAACGTCCGCCGGCAAAGCCAGGCATACCGCGTGACTGTAACCGGAACTCTTGAGGGTCACTTCGTAGTCGCCGTCTTTTGTTTCGACAGAAAGGACAGACACCGTACTTTCCGCCCCGGCGTATTCCCTGAAGGCGCCCGTCCGGAGGAGGGCCAATGGCGCTCCGCCTCCCCGGACAAATACGACGCCGCGCCTTACATCCAGGGCAGGCACGGGAAACTCATGAACAATGGCCCTGCTTGAAGCCTTCAGCGTTACCGCGATTTTTGATGTTGAATAACGCCCGTCAAATCCGGCGTAACCGTATTCCATTTCCAGGGATTGATCTTCGGGTGTGTCGTTAATCCCCATGACCCTGACGTTTTTTTTGTCCGGGGCGCGGAGGATGAATTTTACCGGCGCGAAAGCCCGCCTGACATAGTAGTAAGAAGGTTTGCGGTCCAGGTAATAATCGATAATAGTCCAGCCGACTTCCCCCCAGGTATCGTTGTACATCCAGAACAGTGAACCGTCGTTGCGGGGATAAAACCTGATGGCCTCAAGGGAATAGTTGTACATAAGCCCCTGCACCAGTCCCGCGTACCTGAGGTAATCCGGCATGCTCAAATTTTCGGGATCAATATAGTGCCTTCTGATGCCTTCGGGAACCGTCGCCTTTTCAAAAGTGTTGTTGTGGAGGTTCCATATCCTGTCGTTTCGCACAACAGGATTACCGCCGTAATATTTTGTGATGGTCGCTTCGGAACAGGGGCCTATGTACCCGTATTCGGTAACAAAGCGCGAAGTAACAAGGTCATAGGCTTCGGGATTTATGCGATCTTCCATTTTGTCGCTCATGGTACAATCCCGCCAGTGGTGCCTGTCACCCACCTCGTTGTCGTTCGGCGCATTGCCGCCGTAGGGAGAAGAACGCCAGTAGGGAATTTCAGGACAATTCGAGTGGACTATTGACGGAATTATTTCGTTGTAAATATGAAGCCCTCCGCTTGCCCTGTTTTTTCCTTTCTTGCCGAAGTATTCCTCAAAAATCCACTGATTTTCGTTGTTTCCGCACCACAGGGCAATACAGGGGTGGCGGCGGAGCCGTTTTGTCTGGTAGTCAATTTCCTTCCCGACAAGCTGCCGGTACCATTCCCTGTCGTCAGGGTACATCGCGCAGGCAAACATAAAATCATGCCACAGAAGTATTCCGTACCGATCGCAATAATCGTAAAATTCATCGCGTTCGTAAATGCCGCCGCCCCATACGCGCAGCATGTTGAAATTACATTCCTTTGCCTCGCGTATGAGGGTTTTGTATTTATCCGGCGATATTCTGGCGTACACCGAATCGGCGGGAATCCAGTCGCCGCCCTTGCAGTAAATGTCAACGCCGTTTACCCGCACGGCAAAGCGGTGATCATTGTCGCCGTACTTTTCCAGATTAAGCGCCACAGTACGAATGCCGAAACATACCGGCTCCGAAACACATTCGTCGTTTCCGGCCCTGACGGTAACTACCGCCGCGTACAGGGGCTGCGCTCCCGCGCCGCTGGGCCACCACAATTTCGCGCCGGGAAGGGTCATGTTAA
Source organism: Treponema sp. (assembly GCA_031268385.1). Classification (GTDB taxonomy): domain Bacteria; phylum Spirochaetota; class Spirochaetia; order Treponematales; family Breznakiellaceae; genus JAIROE01. The sequence continues at coordinate 16,105 of JAIRXH010000183.1, forward strand.
AATCAACGTCGTTTCTGCCCGACTGCGCCAGTACGCCGCGGCTTTCCTGCAGCACCGTCTTCCCTTCATGCCGCAGCTCAACGGTTATGTCCGCCTCCTGGGTGGAGATGGGAAGCAGGCTCTCGAATTCAACCTCAACGCGGAGCTTCGCGTCACTCTTTGCCTCAAGCACCACAGGATGAACGGCGGTTACCGCGACGCGGCCGGGAAAATCAATCCAGGCGTTCTTCATTATGCCTATGCTGGCGACACGCGGCCCCCAGTCCCATCCGTACACATACTGGGGCTTCCGCAGAAATGAACGGGTCTTCTCTCCCCTGTCCCCCCGTTCAAGCTCATATTCGGTACACACATAATCGGCAATATAATCGTAATCTTCCTTTGCGATGCGTTCGGGCCCCGCCGTGAGGCGTACAAGAAGGCTGTTGCTGCCTTCCCTGAGCAGATCCTTTACATCGGCCGTAAAGGGATAGTGGGCGCTTTCATGGCTGCCGGCGAATTTTCCGTTGATAAAAACATCCGCGAAAAGATCGAGACTTTCAAGCACAAGCCGCGCGCCCTGGCGGGCAAGATCCCCGGCGGAAACGGTGAACTCCCTGCGGAACCACCAGGACTTGCGTTCCATCCATTCACAGGCGTAGCAGTAATCGGCCACCACGGGATCTTTTATAATACCGTCCCTGACAAGCGGCATGTGGGCGTCGCAGGGCAGGGAACCGGCATCGATGTAATCGCCGGCTTCAAGCACATCCAGAACCTGATCCTTCGTTACCGACAGATCCCGGTAAAGCAGGCGCCAATTGTCGTCAAGAGATAGTTTCACAAGACACTCCTTGCCGGTTATCCTTTGATTGCCCCGGACATCATTCCCTGAATAATCTGTTTGGAAAAAGAAAAATAAATCAGCAGCGCGGGCACCATGGCTATGACCATGGTCGTCATCATCTTCGGGTAATCCGCCTGGTATATTCCCTTGAACATGGTAAGCCCCAGGGGAAGGGTAAAGAGGATCTGCCGTTTCAGGAGAACAAGCGAAAAACTGAATTCATTCCAGCAGCTAAAGAACGATATGATGCCGACGGTAACAAGAATTGGCGTAACAAGGGGAAATATTATGGTAAAGAGCGTGCGCGAAAAACCCGAACCGTCTATAAGAGCAGCCTCTTCCATCTCCCTTGGCACCGTGCCTATATAGCTTTCAATAAGAAAAAGCGACACGGGCAGATTGAAGGCAACATTCGGAAACACGACCGTAAACCAGTGATCGGTAAGGCCGGTCCTGCTGAAAAGAATGTACAGCGGGATGAGCAGCGCGTGTATGGGAACCAGCATTCCCAGCATGTATAGCGTATACAGGATCTTTCTGCCCCGGAAACGGAAACGGGAAATAAAATACCCGTTAATAAAACCGAACATGATAATGAACACCAGCGAGACGGCGGTATTCCGCACCGTGTTAAGTATGTAATAGCCTATTCTGCTGCCGGTAAGAATGTTGATGTAATTGTCAAGATGAAAACTCCGGGGCAGCCCTATAATATTGGACTCAAAATCACGGGTTGTCTTTATGGAAGAATAGAACATCCAGAAGACAGGATAAATACAGGTAACCGAAAAAACAATCATGAGCGCGTTGGAGACAATATTCCCCACAGCCGCGAACGGAGATTTCTTCCGGCCGGTTCCGGCCTTCGCCGTCCCTTTTTTCATCACGCGGCTCCTTTCCGGCTCAGCCACATAAGGAGGCTCCGGGACGATGTAACAAGAACCATGCTGATAACGAGAATTCCTATGCTGAGGGTAGAGCCGTAACCCATGTTCACCTGCATAAAGGACACGTTATACGCGTACTGGGCCATGACGCTTGAGGCGTATCCCGGTCCTCCCCTTGTCATCGCGTAAATATGATCAAAGACCCGCATATTGCCCGAAATGCAGAGCATGACGCAGATGATAAGGGGGCTTCGTATCATGGGAAGGACAATATGCACCGCCCGTCCGAAACCGCCGGCGCCGTCAATCTGGGCCATCTCCAGCACCTCGGAAGGAATGGATGTCATCGCGGCAAGAATAATGACAAGGTACATGCCTATGTACTGCCAGATAAGCGGGATGCTGACCACCGTCATTATGGTGGAAGGATCGGAAAGCCACCTGTGCACCTTGTCTTCGTGTCCCGAAAGCCTGACAAGAAAATTCAAAATGCCGTAGTTGTAATCGTATATCATTGTCCACACAAAGCCGACAACAACGGCGGAAAGGGTAACGGGGAAATAACTTACAACCCGGTGAAAAGTCTTTGCTTTAAGCCCTTTGGTATTGAGCAGACTCGCGAAGAGAAAGGCAAAACCAATCTGGCCGATGAGGCAGAAAACGGTAATGTAAATATTGTTGGCAAAGGAACTCCAGAAAATGGAATCGTGAAACATGTCGATGTAATTTTGAAAACCTATGGGAGACATCCTCCTTCCCCCCGGCCATCTGAACGTGCTGTAATATCCGGCGGCAAATACGGGTACAACAACCACAAACAGAAAAATAACAAGGCTTGGTATGAGGTAGAGCGCCATTGTTACTTTTGACGGAGCGGTCCGGTTCTTCACAAGATTACCTCCTCAATACACAGGCCCGGAACAATGGCCTGGGGCTGTCCGAAAAGTCGCAAACGTAGTTTGCGCACCAACTTCCTGGACAGCCCCAAGCCTCACGGAGACCCGTTGACAAATCCTGCTTACAGTTTGTCCTGTTCCGCCTGAATTGCCGCCCCTACATCTTCCGGGGTCGCGGTTCCGCCAAGCAATTCCTGGAGTTTTGAATTCATGATGTCGATAACGGCGCCGTCCATCTGAATGTCATACACGGGAACAAGGCTCAGAGTACCGACAAAATCAAGGTAAAATTGGGAAAGCTGCGGGAGCGACGCCCTGTCTTTCACGGGAACGTCTATCGGGCCAAGAAGCCCCGAATCGTCCATGACAAATTCGCTGTAGTCGCGGCCGTTGCTCTGTTTCAGGTATTCAACCGCCGCGTCAAATTCCGCGCCGGTCAGCCGGGAGCTTGCGCTCTGGGCCCAGCCGGCGCCGCCGGAAGTCGCGTTGGCAGCGCCCTTCTGTCCGGGTACAGAGGGAAGGATCGCTATTTTGGTATTTTCAAGAACATCGGGATCACCGTTGGTAAGGATATAGGCAATAACCCACATGCCTTCTATTGTTGACGCCGCCCTTCCGGTACAGTACAGGGCGTCGGCCTGACTGTTGTTAATTTCGTTGAAGTTAACATTAAAGAGGGACGCCATCTGCTGGCTGTATCTGAGGGTCGTAATAAAATCGGGATCGGTAAACTTTGCCTTTCCGTCATTAAGGATAATGGACTGTGTCCAGTCCGATCCGGTGAAACGATCTCCCAGCGCGGAGATAATGCAGGATTCATACGGCCACCTGTCCTTGTTCCCCAGAGCTATTGTGTCGATGCCCTTCGCCCTGAACCGTTCATTCGCCGTTATGAGTTCATCCCATGTTTTCGGGAACTCGTTGAAGCCTATGTCCTTCCACATCTTTTCATTGTAGAAGATCAGGGATGTCGCGATAAACTGAATGGGCGTACCGTATATTCTCCCTTCACGGGTTACGGGGATAAACACGCCGTCACGGTACTGCGCAATGTCGATCCGGCCGGTAATGTCGGCCATGAGGTTATTGTCGTAGAAATTCTGCACCCATGAGCCTTTCGTAAAGAAAATGTCCGGCATCTCGTCGGCCGCCGCCAGCGCCATGATCTTGGTCTGGTAGTCGATCTGCTGAAGAATTGATTCATTGATCGTCACATCGGGATGTTCCGCGATAAATTTATCCTTCATCGCGTGGTAACCCTTCACTTCACTGCTTTCCGAAATTGTCTCAATCGTCTGAAAATGCATAAGCTCCAGCGTGACTTTCCCGCCACTCCCGGAAGCTTCCGGACTCTTGCCGCCGCAGGCCGTTACCGCGAACGCCGCAGCCAAAAGAAACAGTACTATTCCGCGTCTCATTATTACTCCTCCTCAATGATCACCGGCATAAAACCACCGGCGGTAAAAATATGATAAATCAGATCCGGCAATTTGAAAAGGCGTTAATTTTGCCGAATTGGACGCCTGTTTTTATCCTGATCCGGCCCCCGAAAGACGAATATTTTCGGAAACGGGCCCTGTGTTCCAAAAAATATCCCTTATTATTGACAAATATCCCCAAACAATGTATTATTTCCATCTTGTTTATGATAAAGACAAACGATCTGCGCGTAAAACTGGTGTGTTTCTCAATTGCCATTGTCCTTATTCCCATGATCATCCTGTACCTTATAATCCTTGCCTTCTTTAACAGCCGTTCGCTGAGTGAAAGCCGGCGTTACGCCTATTACAACATCCAGAATGTCGGCCAGTCCCTTGATTCGGCCTTTACGGGGCTCAACGAAATAACGCTGTACATGCTGATCAACAACTGGGTCTACGATTATCTGACCGGGGATTCTTCCAACAGCGCCTATATACGCGTAAACAATTCGTTACAATTCCTGCCTTTTACATCCAAATATTACCATTCGATTTCCATACTTTCGGACAATCATAACACACTTAATTCGGGACGTTACCACAACATCTTTTTAACCAGGGCGGAACGTGAAAAGGCCGACATGATTAACGGCGGAAGTTTTTTGAGCATACAGGACGACGGCATCTACCTGATACGGCTGATGCGCAACTTCAACCGCCTCTCGGAATCGATAGGTTACACAAAGATCCTCCTTAACCAGTCCGCGCTGATGGAACTCCTCTCGACGCCCGACCAGCTTCCTGAAACGGGCTACCTTCTCCTCTGCGAAGACGGCGTACTGCTGCAAAGCGGCGGCATACCGGGGACGCTTCCGGAAAACGACGCCTTCCGGTTTGAAAAGCTCGGAAAATCGGGCGTTGACAGCGCCCTCCTTAAAATTGAAAACAAGACATATATGTACTCCTCCCGGCCGGTTTTTCACGGAAAGGCGGCAATAGTGTCGGTGCTTGACCGGGACAAACTCTACCGCATAGATTCGCTGCTCGTCGAAAGCATTGCCGCCGGGCTTCTCATGTCCGTGTTTTTTGTCATCGTTCTTTCATACTATTATACCAAACGTGTTTTTGATCCCCTGGAAAAGCTCGGGGAAGCCATGCGCACCATTGACCAGAAGGATTTTGAATTCGGTTTCAGCGTCAGGGGCAGCAACGAAATAACCACGCTCGTCGATCAGTTCAACCTCATGTGCGGGAGGCTCAGGACGCTCTATGGGGAAATCTACAAAAACAGGCTCAGGCTGAAAGAGGCGGAACTGGAAGTTCTAGAGTCCAAAATAAATCCCCATTTTTTGTGCAATACGCTTGATACAATCTACTGGATGAGCGAAATGAGCCGTACCTGGAAGATCAGCAGCATGGTACGATCTCTTTCTATGCTCTTCCGCAGTTCCCTTGAAAACGCCGAAGGAAGCCTTGTGCCCTTCCGGGCGGAACAGCAGCATGTTCAATGCTACCTGGCCATCCAGAAGGTCCGTTATCAGGATCAGATTACGTTCGAATTTTACATTCAGGAAGATCTTGACGGCATCCCCGTTCTCAAGCTGCTGCTGCAGCCCGTCGTGGAAAACGCCATTGTACACGGGGCCGAAAAATCGGACGGCGGACGCGTGGTCATCAACGTTTACCGGGAAGATGACGATATTATCTATGGCGTTTTCAATACCGGCGATCCTGTGAACATAAATGAAATGGACGCGCTCATGGCGGAGGAAAATACCAGCAGGCGCGGCATGGCCATACGGAACATCAATTCGCGGATCAAGATGTATTTCGGCAGCGAATACGGCTTGGGTTTCGCAAACCAGAGCGGCGGCGGAGTGCTCGTGACCATACGGCAGCCGGTAAAGACAGGACACCATGCTAAAGCTGTTGATCGTTGACGACGAAGTAACAATACGCCGCGGCCTTGCCGGATCCATCAACTGGGAAAAATACGGCGTCACCATCGCCGGGGAAGCAAGAAGCGGCGCCGCCGCGCTGGAAAAGGCGCTGTCCCTGCGTCCCGATATAGTCATAAGCGATATCCGCATGTCAAACGGGGATGGCCTTTGGTTTATCAGGCAGATGCTGGAATTTCTGCCCCAGGCAAAGAAAATCGTCCTTTCAGGCTACAGCGACAAAGAATACATGATGGAAGCGATAAAGCTCGACGTAAACGACTACCTCCTTAAGCCCGCCGGAACGGAACAGATATTGCAGGCGGTGTTAAGGCAGCGGGATGAAATTCTGCTTGAACGGCAAAGGGAACGGCAGAGCACCCTGATGGAAAACATTATTAACGAAAACATGGACATTATAAAGGCCCATTTTCTCCGGGAACTTCTGGAAAGGGGAATGCCCGCCCACATAATAAAGCAGAAGGTTGCATCCTGTTCGGCAAGGCTCCAGGGCCCGCTCTACGCGCTGTTTTTGGCCTTTCCCCGTCCCGGCCGTGACTGGGAGATGATTCAGATTATCAGCGGCCGTCTGGAAAAATATTCACCTGAACTTGTCACGCTCCGGGAAGGCGGCGTCATCGCGGTGATGCTGAATGTGGAAGAAAACCTTTCAGGGGAAGAGATCCTTTCCCTTGTGGAAGAAACAGGTTCCATGGAAGATCCCATGTTTCTGCCCTGCTACGGCGGGACATCCGATCTGGAATCAATGCACGGATTATACGTTTCACTCTCCGAAATGACCGCCAGATCACTGTGGTTTCAAGAACCGTATCTTGCCGCGCAGGCGCATGTACGGTTCGGGGAAATACCGGAAGAAGATCTGCTTGCCTTTGAACGCGGCATTGTTCAATGCGTGCAGACCGGAAACTTCGCGGCCATATCCCGTGAACTGGACGCCCTGCTGCGCCTTCTGGAAGAGGTAAAACCCGCGTACACGGTATTTCAGGATATTTTTCTTGGCATTGCCCGGTCCATTCAGATGTTCAGTGACAACATCGACATATACGCGAAACTGTCGGATTGTTTCAACAGGGCGTACACGCCTTGCGATGTCAAAGAAGCGTTCCTCTCCACCCTTAACAACGATTATTCAAAATACGGCTACCAGATAAAGAAAACCCTTGATTTCATGATGAAAAACTGCGCAGGGGATCTTTCGCTGACGGGTACGGCGGCCGCTATGTACATTTCGCCCGGCTATCTGACGCGGCTCCTTAAAAGCAGAACAGGCCGCGGCTTTAACGAGTGGCTTCACATCATCCGCATCGACAAGGCAAAGGAACTCCTTGAAAAGACAGGGCTTAAGTTTTATGAAATAGCCGAACAGGTGGGTTACAGTTCCTACAAAATTTTCAGCGGACATTTCGGCAAGACAGCCGGATGCAGCGCCCGCGCGTACCGGGAAAAAGTATGCGCGGCAAAAAAAACCGGCGCGGCCGGGCGGAACGCTTTGCCGCCTGACGCGCCGGAAAAATCCCGCAAATCTCCCTGATGCATTGCGGGAAGAACCCTCTTACAGCGGGGCGGGCCTTGGGCAGGAGCTTTTCACCCTGTAATACGCGCCCGACGCCGACGCCTCATGTATGCCGTGCATAATGTCAAGCACATGAAAGGCGAGTTCCCCCGAAGCCCGGTGGGGGCGGTTTTCGGCTATGGCTTCCGCCATGTCGGTAATGCCAAGGCCCCGGCTGTTGTCCGGATAGTCCTTGAGCAGCGGCACTTCCGACCAGTCCTCCGCCCTTAAGCGCCGCACAAAAACAGGACCGCCGAATGTATTGGGATCGGGAACGCGGAGGGTCCCTTCGGTTCCGTAAATTTCAACAAAAGGAAGCGTATGGGAATACACGTCGAAGCTGGCAACGAGGGTCCCCACCGCGCCGTTCTCAAAATCAAGCACGCCCGCGACATGGGTCGGCACATCAACCTTGATAATTTCTCCCCTGCGCGGTTCGCTTGAAATGACCCGCTCCTTCTGCCCCGTCTGGGCGGAACCCGACACGCGGACAACAGGCCCAATGAGGTTTACAAGACAGGCAAGATAATAGGGACCCATGTCGAACATGGGACCGGCCCCTTTCTTGTAGTAGAACTCGGGATCAGGATGCCAATGTTCGTGGCCGTGGTTCATGATAAAGGCGCCTGCCGCGACAGGACGTCCTATCCAGCCGTCGTCAATGAGCTTGCGGCAGGTCTGTATGCCGGCCCCAAGGAAAGTATCGGGAGCGCCCCCTATGCGGACGTTCTTTTTCGCGGCGGCGGTAAGCAGGCCTTCGGCCTCCTCGCGGTTTACACAAAGCGGCTTTTCATTGTACACATGTTTCCCCGCCTTTATCGCCTCCATGGCAACTTCGTAGTGCCTGAGGGGCTGGGTAATGTTAAGAACAATATCAATATCGCCGCTTTCAAGCATTTCCCCGGTAGTTTTAAAATGGCGTATGTGGTATTTCCCGGCGGCGGCGGCCGCCCTGTCCTCTATCTGATCGGTAATGCCGGCCAGTGTAACGCGCCCGCCAAACATGACGCTCAAATTTTCAAGGTAAATACCGCTTATGTTTCCCGCTCCTATAATGCCTATGCGAAACTTGTTCATGGTCTCCTCCATTTAGTACATACCAACGTTGTTTTTCCACTGATCCGCGGAAAGCCCCTTCTCCAGTGCAACGCGCCTGCCAGAGGCGGCCCAGATCAGGCCCCGTTTCATCAGTTCCCACGCTTCGGGAATGTCGAACACATCGTTATGATGGCCCAGCGCGTTGTAGAACACCCGTCCGTGTCCCCATTTCCGCGTCCACACCTGGGGAACATCCACCTCGCCGTTTGCCGAATGATACCATTTGACAACGGGGAACCTCGTGGTCGCAAGCACCTCGTTGGCGGGATCAACATGAAGATAGTACTGCTCGGAGGACACGTCAAAATCGCCTATCCCTTCGGTAAGGGGGTTTGACTTGCTTGTAATGTTCACCCGGTATTTGACGCCGTCGCAGCCGGGATGGGCCACCCAGTTGGCGCCCGTCATAAACTGCCAGAGCACATTGGAGCGAAAGGCGTCGCACATGCCCCCATGGCATCCGGCAAGCCCGGTTCCGCCTCCCACCGCTTCGGCAATCACCTCAAAAAAAGGTTTGGGCAGCTCGGGACTCATGGTCCACACCGGAACAAAAAGATCCTGCGCCTTGAGCAGCGCAAGATCCTGAAGTACATCCGTCGTCTCCGATATGGAAACCTCAAAATCTTCCGACTCAAGGAAGGCCTTAAACCGGGCCGAAATCAGCTTTGGCTCGTGCCCGTCCCATCCGCCCGAAAGAATCAACGCTTTCTTTTTCATGGCAACCCCTCGTTAAAATACGCCGATTAACCACACGTTAATCAGCGTTACCCTGGAGCTTGTTCCATCGCAAACAAAGTTTGCGCACCAACCGGGTTTTGGAACAAGCTCCCTATTCTTCCGTTTCTTCCCCTTCGGGGGTGTTGTACTCTTCCTCTTCGCCCTCGTTTTCCGCTTCGGTGGTAACTTCAAGCCTGCGCCGCTCAAGGATCTCCTGCATGTAAAGATCCAGATCCTGCTGTTCCTCGTCAAAAAGCTTGATCTGCCGGTACCGCTTCATGCCGGTGCCCGCCGGAATGGGATGCCCTATGATGATGTTTTCCTTAAGACCGCGCAGGTAATCGGTTGATCCGGCTATGGCGGCATTGGTAAGCACACGGGTAGTCTCCTGGAAAGACGCGGCGGAAAGGAAGGAATCAATATTGAGGGAAGCCTTGGTAATTCCCTGGAACATGGGCTTGGCGACGGCGGGCTGGCCGCCTTCCGCCATGACCCGGCGGTTCTCCTCGTGGAAGCGGTACTTGTCCACCATCGCGCCGTAGATAAACCGCGTGTCTCCCACAGCGACAATCTCCACCTTCCGCATCATCTGGCGCACAATAACGCCGATGTGTTTGTCATTGATGGAAACCCCCTGGAGGCGGTACACCTGCTGTATCTCGTCCATGAGGTAACGGTGAAGCGTACTTTCGCCCAGTATGTGCAGCACATCGTGGGGATTAACGGCGCCCATACAGAGCATTTCCCCCGCCTCAACGGTATCGCCGTCCCGGACAAGAAGCCGTTTTGCCATGGGGATAAGATGCTTGTATTCCTTGCCGAAACCGTCCTCAACGGTCACCACCCGTTTGCCCTTGACGATACCCTTGAAACGGACGATGCCTGAGACCTGTGCAAGGACGGCGGGATTCTTCGGCTTGCGGGCCTCGAAGAGTTCGCTGACACGGGGAAGGCCCGACGTAATGTCGGAAGCCTTCGCGGATTCCTTGAAGGTTTTGGCGACAGTCCTGCCGGCATGTACCTTTTCCTCCTCGTCAACCAGTATGACAGCTCCTCCGGGCAGGAAGTAGGAGGCAACTTCCGTCCCCTCCTCGTCCACAATGAAGATCCTCGGCTGTTTGCTTTCAAACTGAAATTCGGTGATCCTTTTTTCCGTGTTCCCCGTCTCCTCGTCTATTTCTTCCTTGAGGGTGGAACCGGGGATGATGTCTTCGTATTTCACGGTTCCGCCGGCTTCGGCAATGATGGGATCCGAGAAGGGATCGAAAGTGGCGATGGTCGTTTCCGCTTCCACCACTTCTCCTTTCTTGACCACCAGTTCCGAACCGTTGCGTATCTCTATTTTTTGATCCTGGCCAATAAGGTACAGGATCTTCCCGTTTTCGGTTTCCTTTACCATGGCGTAGGCTATGTCGGTGGAAAGGATCTCCTTGCCTCCGTGCCTGATGACAGGCTCGCCCCGGATGATCTTCTTGCCGTTTTCCACGAGGAGGCTGTCCTTCGCGTCGAGGTGGTACTCCTTCATTACCTTGTTGACCAGGGCGTACCCCTTGCGGGTAAAAAGCCAGTGCCCCGTCGAAAGCTCTACATGAACCCCCATAATGTCACGGATGTACACGGGATATTTGAGGAAAGTCCTGTTTTCCTCACTTATCTTGGTGGCGACGCCCCCGATATGGAAGGTCCGCATAGTAAGCTGCGTACCCGGCTGGCCTATAGACTGGGCCGCGATGGTTCCCACCGCCTCGCCTATATCCACCGAACGGTTTGTTGCCAGGTTGCGGCCATAGCAGCGGCGGCAGACTCCGTGCTTTGCCTCGCAGGTAAGCACCGTTCGTATACGCACGGTCTCTATTCCCGCGGTCTCTATGGCGGCGGCTATTTCCTCGGTGATCTCCTCGTTGACATCTATGATAAGTTCCCCCGTGATGGGATGTTTGACCCGCTCCAGGGTGTAACGGCCCACAATGCGGTCGGAGAGGGGCTCCACAATATCTTCGCCGTCCTTGATGGCCGAATAGGCAATGCCGTTGATGGTACCGCAGTCGTCCTCGTTCACCACCACATCCTGGGCTATATCCACAAGCCGCCGCGTCAGGTAACCGGCCTCGGCGGTCTTGAGCGCCGTATCGGCAAGTCCCTTGCGGGCGCCGTTGGTAGAGATGAAGAATTCGATAACCGAAAGGCCCTCCTTGAAGTTGGACCTGACGGGAAGCTCTATGATGTCCCCGGACGGCTTGGCCATAAGGCCGCGCATACCGGCAAGCTGACGTATCTGGTTGCGGCTTCCACGGGCGCCGGAGTTCGCCATCATATAAACCGAATTGAAGCCGTCACGATCCGCTTCCAGGGTCTTCATCATGATATTGGTAAGATCCTCATTGGTCTTTGACCAGACTTCGACAACCCGGTTGTACCGTTCCTCCTGGGTAATATGTCCCTGACGGTACTGCTTCTGAATGGAATCGACCTCCCTGTTGGCCTTGTTTATCATCTCGGTCTTTTCTTTGGGCACCACAATGTCGTCAACGCCTATGGTGGCGCCGAAAACCGTCGCGTATTTGTAGCCCGTGGATTTGATGGCGTCGAGCATGCGGACCGTGGTCCAGGAGCCTTTTTCGCCGAAGATATTTTCGATAAGGGCCCGCAGTTCCTTGTCCTTTAGTTCATAATTGATGAACGGAATTTCAGGCGGCAGTTCCTCGTTGAACACCAGGCGGCCCGCGGTCGTGTCGATAAAGCCGTCGCGCCCGATTTCCGCCTCATGGCCCACCTTGTCCCACACCGGCAGCTTGGGCGCAGGCGCCCGTATCACCGCCTCCCATTCAAGGGACCCGGCCTCCACCGCCATGTAGATTTCCTCCACCGTAAAATAGGAAGGTATCCTGTCCTTTGTCTTGTCCCTGGCGGAACCGGGACGCTTGGCGTTAGGCTTGATCCTTGTAAGGAAGTTAATCCCCAGCACCATATCCTGCGACGGAAACACGATTGTCTTTCCGTTGGCCGGGTTAAGGAGATTGCGGACACTGAGCATGAGGGTCCAGCATTCCATCTGGGCCGCCTGGGTAAGGGGCACATGAACCGCCATCTGGTCGCCGTCAAAGTCGGCGTTAAAGGCGTGGCAGACAAGAGGGTGAAGTTTGATGGCCTTTCCCTCGACAAGCACGGGCTCAAATGCCTGAATCCCCAGCCTGTGCAATGTAGGCGCCCGGTTAAGAAGCACCGGATGTTCCTTGACCACCTCGTCAAGGACGGCGAAGACCTCGGAAGTTTCCGCTTCCACCAGCATCTTCGCCTTCTTGATATTGTAGACAACATCCTTGTCGACAAGTTTCTTCATGATAAAGGGCTTGAAGAGTTCAAGCGCCATCTTGGTAGGAAGCCCGCACTGCCACATCTTGAGATCGGGCCCGACGGTAATAACGCTCCGGCCCGAATAGTCAACGCGCTTTCCAAGGAGGTTCTGCCTGAAACGGCCCTGCTTGCCCTTGAGCATGTCGCTTATCGACTTGAGGGGCCGGTTGCTCGCGCCTTTTACCACCCGTTTTTTCTTGGAATTGTCGAACAGGGCGTCCACCGCCTCCTGCAGCATGCGCTTTTCGTTTCGTATGATAATATCGGGAGCGTTGAGCATCTGCAGCCGCTTCAGCCTGTTGTTCCGGTTGATTACCCGGCGGTAGAGATCGTTGAGATCGCTTGTGGCAAAGCGTCCGCCGTCAAGCTGAACCATGGGACGCAGTTCCGGCGGTATCACCGGGATAACGTCGAGTATCATCCATTCGGGCTTGTTGCTGGAATTGCGGAAATTTTCAACAATGTCAATGCGCTTCAACAGACGCTTGTCGCTCTTCGTGCCTTTCTCTATCATCTTGGCCCGCAGCTCCGCGGCAATCTGATCGAGGTTGATATTTTCAAGAAGGGTCCGTACAGCCTCGGCGCCCATACCGGCGGAGAAGGCCCCGCCGTAACGCTCCAGCGCCTCGTAATATTCCTCCTCGGTAAGGAGCTGCATTTTTTTAAGATCCGTGTCTCCCGAGTCTATGACCACGTATTTTTCATAGTAGAGCACCGAACGGAGGGCCGCCATGGGAAGATCCAGAAGCAGGCCCATGCGGCTGGGAACGGAACGGTAGTACCAAATATGCGAAACCGGGGCGGCCAGCTCTATGTGGCCCATCCGCTCGCGGCGCACCTTGAAGTGGGTAACTTCAACGCCGCAGCGGTCGCAGATCACGCCCTTGTAGCGTATGGACTTGAATTTGCCGCAGTAACATTCCCATTCCTTGGTCGTCCCGAAAATACGCTCGCAAAAAAGGCCGTCTTTTTCGGGCCGAAGCGTCCGGTAGTTGATAGTCTCCGGTTTCTTCACTTCGCCGTAAGACCAGGCCCGTATCATCTCCGGGGAGGCCAGTTTTATCATGATCGAATCAAAATCCTGAATGTCCCGCATATATTCTCCTTGTTCGCCGCTGCCGGCCGTTAAAGCGGCACTGATTTATTCGCGTTCGAATAAATCAGTGCTTCCCTAGAAATTGGAACCGGACTTCGTTATCAGTTCATCGTCCCGCTCGGTAAGGGGTATCTGTTTGCCTTTCAGGTCATAGATCGTAAGATCCAGGGCAAGCCCCCGAAGCTCCTGAACCAGAACATTGAAAGATTCGGGGACCCCCGCCGTTGTGGAAGGCTCTCCCTTGACAATGGCCTCGTAGATTTTGGATCTGCCCATCATGTCGTCCGACTTGATGGTAAGGAGTTCCTGCAGGGTATTGGCCGCGCCATACGCCTCAAGCGCCCACACTTCCATTTCGCCGAGCCGCTGGCCGCCGAACTGGGCCTTGCCGCCCAGAGGCTGCTGGGTTACAAGGGAATAGGGGCCGGTGGATCTCGCGTGCATCTTGTCGTCTACAAGATGATGGAGCTTGAGGAAGTAGATCATCCCGCAGAAAATGGGATTCACAAAGGGTTCGCCCGTTCTGCCGTCTCTCAGTACGGTCTTGCTGGTAACAGGCAGCCCTGCTTCCCTGAGCTTTTCTTCTATTTGTTCCGTTGAAGGAGACTGAAACACCGGGGTCGAATACCATTCATCAAGCGTGGAACCCGCCCATCCCAGTTCCGTTTCCAGAAGCTGGCCTATGTTCATGCGCGAAGGCACCCCAAGCGGGGTAAGGCAAAGGTCCAGGGGAGTGCCGTCTTCCATATACGGCATGTCCTCCTCGGGCAGGATACGGGCAACGACGCCCTTGTTGCCGTGGCGGCCGGCCATCTTGTCGCCCTCGCGGAGTTTGCGTTTGGTGGCGATAAGCACCTTGACCACTTCATCAACACCGGGGTTAAGATCGTCCCCTTCGGTACGCTTGAGCCGCTGTATGTCGATGATGGTTCCCTCAATGCCGTGCGGCACCCGGAGGGAAGAATCCCTGACTTCCTTGGCCTTCTCGCCGAATATCGAGTTAAGGAGCTTGAACTCGGGCGTGGTTTCCGTTTCGCTTTTGGGAGTCACCTTTCCCACAAGAATATCCCCGGAACGAACTTTGGCCCCTACCCGGATAATTCCTTCGCCGTCAAGGTTGTCAAGGCTTTTTTCGGACGTGTTGGGAATATCGCGGGTAATCTTCTCCGGCCCCAGCTTGGTTTCCCGCACTTCGGTAAGGAATTCCTTGATGTGGATGGAGGTAAACATATCGTCCTTTACCACCCGCTCAGAAATAAGAATGGAATCTTCGTAGTTGTAGCCGTTCCAGGGCATAAAACCCACAAGTATATTACGGCCCAGCGCCAGTTCCCCGTTTCTCGTAGCGGGTCCGTCGGCAATAACCTGTCCCGCGCTTATTTTTTCGCCCGTTTTGACAATGGGCCGCTGATTGTAACAGGTATCCTGATTGGTACGCTGGAATTTCACCAGACGGTACACATCAAGGCCCTCGGCGTTGGTTTCGGCTATGGCAACCTTGACGCCGGCCTCCGGCTTGATCACAACTTCGTGGGACGTAACGCGGACCACCGTTCCGTTCCGCCTGGCTTTGACAAGCACCCCGGAATCGTAGGCGCACTTCCCTTCCATTCCCGTACCGACTATGGGAGCTTCGGGGAACACCAGCGGCACCGCCTGCCTCTGCATGTTGGAACCCATGAGCGCGCGGTTGGCGTCGTCGTGTTCCAGAAAGGGAATGAGGGACGCCGAAACCGAAATGATCTGCTTCGGTGAAACGTCCATATACTGAATGTCTTCGGGAGCGCGGGTGGTATAATCACCCTGGCGACGGCAGGAGATCTGCTCGTCGGCAAAACTGCCGTTGCTGTTGAGTTTCGCGGAAGCCTGCGCTATGTAGTACCGGTCCTCGTCCATGGCGGAAAGGTACTCGATGTCGCGCGTGGCGGCCCCCTTGAGCACCCTGCGGTACGGGGTCTCAAGGAACCCGTATTCGTTCACCCTGGTGTAATTCGCCAGTGAAACAATGAGGCCGATATTCGGCCCCTCCGGGGTTTCTATGGGACACATGCGGCCGTAATGGGTGTAGTGAACATCCCGCACCTCAAAGCCCGCCCGGTCGCGGGAAAGCCCGCCCGGCCCCAGGGCGTTGAGCCTCCGTTTGTGGGTCAGTTCCGCGAGGGGATTCACCTGATCCATAAACTGGGAAAGCTGGCTGGAGCCGAAGAATTCCTTGATCGCCGCCACGACCGGCTTTATGGAAATAAGATCCTGCGGCTTGATGGTATCCGTTTCCTTGAGGCTCATCCGTTCTTTGGCGATACGCTCCATACGGCTAAAGGCGGTCTTCATGGTGTTGGCCATGAGTTCCCCAACAGAACGCACCCGCCGGTTTCCCAGATGATCAATATCATCGATATTTTCTTCCCCAACCCAGACCTGGATGAGGAATTTCATCGTCGCGATAATGTCCTGTTTGGTAAGGGTAAAATCGGTCAGGGGCGGTTTGAAGTCAAATTTTTTGTTGAGTTTGTAGCGTCCCACCTTTCCAAGATCGTAACGGCGGCTGGTAAAAAACATCCCCAGAAGATCCTTTTCCGCGGCATCCACGGTGATCGTTTCACCGGGCATGAGGACGGAATAAACCGCCGAAAGGGCGTCTTCCCGGGAAGGCTCGTCACGCAGGGCGTCTTCCCGGCCAAATTTGATCTCTTCCCGCTCGAAGCAGTTGAGAAGCATAAGGGAATTGAGGGAACCTTCCGCTTCAAAGTCAATAACTTCCACAGAGGAGATTCCGTTGGAAAGGAGTTCATCGACATTATGGGGATGGAGTTTTTCTCCGGCGCGGTACAGCTTCTTTTTCCCCCGCTTGTCATCTTCCCTGCCGCCGGCGTTTTTGGCGTTTTCCTTCATTTCCCGGGCAATCTCTTTCGCCGTCCTGGCGCCTCCTTCCTTTGGCTCTTTGACGGCGGCCGCCTCTCCCGGTTTTTCATCGTTCTCGTTCACCCACACCGGAACGGCAAGAACGCCCCCGGACAGCTTTTCCCGTGTTTCCCTGTCGTCCTTAATTTCGACGATCCGGGTCTTGTAAAACGCGTTGATAATATCCTCACGGGTTTCATAGCCCAGCGCCCGGAGGAAGATCGATCCCAGAATACGCTTCTTCCGGTCTATTTTGGCGTAGATGAGTTCCCGCTTCTGGTCAATTTCGAATTCCAGCCAGGACCCCCTGTACGGGATGATGCGGGAAGAAAAAATCCCCTTTTCATGGCTGAAGATAACCCCCGGGGAGCGGTGAATCTGGGAGACGACTACACGTTCGGCGCCGTTTATAATGAAGGTACCCCGCTCGGTCATGACGGGAATATCCCCCATGTAAATGTCTTTCTGGCGTATTTCGCCTGTCTGCTGGAAGATAAGGTTGATCCGCGCCTTGAGGGAAACCGCGTAGGTTAGGCCCTTCTGTTTGCAGTCCTGTTCGGAAAATTTGACGGTATTCTCATCAAGGATGTAATACTCGTATTCCAGCACCATGTCGCCGTTGGGGCTTTCAACAGGAAAGGTATTCCTGAAGACTTCCTCCAGCCCCTGAATTTCAGGTTTTTCCCCCGCCCTGAGTTTTTCCCGCTGGAGAAACCGCTCGTAGGAACAAAGCTGTATATCAATCAGATCCGGCAGGTCCATTACATCCTGAATGTCCTTGCCCACATAGATCCTCTTCACGGCCGTTTTCCCTTTTACCATTGATTTCCCCCATGCAATCCGTATAGCCTGCCGCATTTCCGAATAAAAGGATCCTTCAGAAACCCGGCCGGATTTCTGAAGGATTCCCCCCTTGAGAATCGAGACTGTATGTTTCCGGGATTTCCGGACAAAACCAGGTTATTGAACGTCGACGGTGCCGCCGGCGGCGGTAACCTGTTCCTTGATTTTAGCGGCCTCTTCCTTGGAGATGCCTTCCTTGAGGGGCTTGGGCGCCCCTTCAACAAGGTCTTTGGCCTCCTTGAGTCCAAGGCCCGTAACCGCCCGGACTTCCTTGATAACCGCAATCTTCTTGGAATCGTCAAAAGCCTTGAGAATAACATTGAATTCGGTCTTCTCCTCCACACTGTCTCCGCCGCCCGCGGCCGCGCCGGGAGCGGCGCCCACCGCGGCTACCGCAACCGGGGCCGCCGCGGAAACGCCGAATTTCTCTTCCATTACCTTTACCAGTTCCGCAACTTCCAGAACCGTCATGGATGAAATCGCCTCAATAATCTGATCTACTGAAAGGGCTGCCATATTATCTTCTCCTTGATTACATATTACGCGCTTCATACGATGCACGCCCGGTTTACCCGGCACAGAAACCCGACAGGTAAGCAACCTTCATTTATAGAAGCCTGACGGGCCTTTCATGTTTCATTTTGCCGCCGGCCGTCAAGCCGCGGACTCCGACTTTTTGTCGCCTACCGCCTTGACCGTCCGTACCAGCCGGGCGGGAATGTCGTTGAGGGCGGCGGCGAGGTTCCGGGCAGGACCATTCATCACCGACATGAGCATGGCGACAAGCTCCAGCCTGCCGGGCAGTTTCGAAAACGCCTCGGTCTGGGACGCCGTATAGACTGTGTCCCCCATCAGGGCGCCCTTTACCTGAAGCGCATGGGCTTCTTTTGTAAAGTCGAAGAGTATTTTCGCGGTCTCGTTGGCGTCCCTGGGCACAATGACCACCGCGGTGGGCCCGGCAAGGTACGCCGACACATCGGGAAATTCAAGCTTCTCAAAGGCAAGACGGGCAAAATTGTTTTTGACCACCTTGTAACGGGCATCCCTGGTCCGCAGATGTTTCCGAAGAATGGTTATCTGTTCCACCGTGAGGCCCCGGTAATCGGTAAAAATAAAATCCCGTGATGAACCGAAATTTTCCATCAGTTCCTTTATGGCACTGGTCTTGTTGTCCTGTATCTTTTTCGCGACTATCGCCATTTTTAACGCTCCTCCCTCAATTTTCCCCGGTTCTGGTGTTTACCCATATACCGGGCCCCATGGTAGACGCCACCGAAACGGTACGGATAAAATCGCCTTTCGCGTCCGCGGGCCGTTTCCGCTCTATTTCAGATACCACGGTTCTGACATTCTCCGCTATCTTTTCACCATCCATGGAAACCTTTCCCACGGCAAGGTGCACCACGCCGGTTTTATCGGCCCTGAATTCAACCCGGCCCTTTCTCAGTTCCGCGAGGGCGCCTTTAAGATCGAAAGTTACCGTGCCGGTTTTGGGGTTTGGCATGAGTCCCTTGCGGCCCAGAACCATACCGAGCTTGCCGACATCCTTCATCATGTCCGGCGTCGCCACCGCAATGTCGAAATCCGTCCAGCCGCCCTTGATCTTTTCGACAAGATCATCGGCTCCCACATAGGCCGCGCCCGCGTCCTGCGCTTCCTTTTCCTTTTCAGGCTTGCAAAAAACCAGAATCTTTTTTTCGCCCTTGAACTGATGGGGAAGCACCACCGTATCCCGTACAGACTGATTTTTCTTGAGGTTCACCTTGACCGAAAGATCAACGGTTTCGTCAAATTTGGCGTAGGCCATTGTTTTGACAAGCCCCACCGCCTCGGCAAGTTCGTAACTGTTTTCGGCGCTGTATTTCTTGACGTTTTCCTGGTATTGTTTTCCGCGCTTCATTTTTCCACCTCAACACCCATGGACCGGGCGGTGCCGGCTATGATACGCATTGCGGCGTCTACATCGTTGGCGGAAAGATCCGCCATCTTCATTCTGGCTATTTCCTCGCACTTGGCCCGGGGCAGCGTACCCACTTTTGTCTTGTGGGATTCATTTGAACCCTTTTCAAGGCCTATGGCCTTTTTGATAAGGACGGAAGCCGGCGGAGTTTTGAGGATAAAGGTAAACGATTTATCCGCGTAAACCGTAATAACCACCGGAATGATAAGCCCCGGCTCCATACTCTTTGTCCTGTCGTTAAACTGCAGGACAAACTGGGGCGCGCTTACGCCGTGCGGCCCCAAAGCGGGACCTACAGGCGGCGCGGGCGTCGCCTTCCCCGCGGGGCACTGCAGCTTGACAAGCGCCATAATCTTCTTCTTCGCCATTCATTGCTCCTTTGTGGTAATAATGTTCCCCTCTTCAGGGAACTCCCACAGCCGCGTAAAAACACGCGCGTTTTTACAGTTTTTCAACCTGCAAAAGATCGACTTCCACCGGAGTATTGCGCCCAAAGATCCCGACCATGACCCTGAGTTTGTTTTTCTCCTGATTCACATCCTCGATGGTTCCGGTAAAGGACTCAAAGGGTCCGTCTATAATCTTCACCTGCTCCCCGGCGGAAAAGGACTGGCGGGCTCTGACCGGCCGCTCGCCCTTGATCTCCCCGGATTTCTGCAGTATGGCCCTTGCCTCGTCCCCCGAAAGCGGCTGAGGCCTCTTGTCCGCGGGAGTCCCAACAAAACCGGTAACACCCTGGATTTTCCTGATGCGGGAACAGGGGGTTTTCCAGTCCCCGTCCGGCAGATCCATTTCCACCAGAATATAACCGGGAAGGAATTTGCGGATCTGCGTCCGTTTTTTGCCGTCCCGGACTTCCACAACCTCCTCGGAGGGAACCTTTACATCGCGGACCACTTCCTTGTCCAAATCACCCTTTCCGGTCATCATGCGTATCGTTTTTTCAATTTTGTTCTCATACCCCGAATAGGTGTGGAGGACATACCATCCTGTCGCCATTTGTTTCCCTTGTTTCGCTAAAAAATCAGCCTTATTCCAAAGAGGAGCAGCACATCCACGAGGCCCAAGACGGCGGCGATAATAACGGTGGAAATAATGACCACTTTGACCGAGCTGATAACATCCTCCCTGCCCGGCCATACCACCTTCCGGAGTTCAACATAGGATTCTTTGACAAATTGAACCAGCTTGTTCATGCTCTCCCCATTCTACAGGATTATCCCGGACCGGACATTTTGTTCCCCGCTCCGCCCAACATTTCACTCAACTCAGGCCAGGTAGGAATCGTCTTCCGGTCGCAAACTTCCTGTTTGCTCCCTCCAGACCGTGATTCGGCCCTTCCGGCGGCATCCCTGCCGCCTTTTCCTCCCTTCGGTCGGCGGGCCGAACCTTTCGATTCCTACCTGGACTCCCGCCCAACATTTCACTCGACTCAGGCCAGGTAGGAATCGAACCCACGACGTTCGGTTTTGGAGACCGATACTCTACCAATTGAGCTACTGGCCTATATGTATATGCTACTTGATCTTGGTCTCTTTGTGCAGTGTATGTTTCCTGTCGAAAGGACAGTATTTTTTCAGCTCCAGCTTTTCCTGAGTATTCCGACGGTTTTTCTGAGTGGTGTAATTGCGGCGCTTGCACTCACTGCACTGAAGCGCAATCAATTCCACCGCCGTTTTCTTGCTCGCCATATTTCCTCCTCAACGCCTGTTTCCCCTGAAAGCAGGCCCTTCGATTCCGTTTTCCAGCCTGAAGCCCTCAAGCGGAATCGAACCGCTGACCGCATCCTTACCATGGATGTGCTCTGCCAACTGAGCTACAAGGGCACAAAAAGCGCACTACTATGCGTCAACTGAGGATAACAAAAAACTTTGGAAAGATCAAGAGGCATTACAAAGGCCTCATTGTGATTGTTTGGTCCTCAAGAAACATTGTTTTTTCCGTCCGGATACACTACACTGAACCGTACCTTGACTGCCCGAGGAGGAGCCATGTCTGTTCATATTGCCGCGGAACCGGGGGATATTGCGGAGGCGATTTTGCTTCCCGGAGATCCCCTGCGGGCCAAATTTATTGCCGAAAAATTCCTTGAAAATCCCAAACAGTACAACGAAGTACGAAATATGTTCGGTTATACCGGGACTTACAGGGGGAAAAGAGTTTCCGTTCAGGGTACCGGCATGGGAATTCCTTCCATATCCATCTATGTGAACGAACTTTTCAGAGACTATGGGGTAAAGCGGGCCATACGGGTTGGAACCGCGGGTTCCATACAGGAAAAAATACGGGTTAGGGATCTGGTATTGGCCATGTCCGCCTGTACCGATTCCGGGGCGAATACCGTCCGTTTTGGCGGCCGGAATTTTGCCCCGACGGCCGATTTCGGCCTCCTTAAAACCGCCTGGGAAGCGGCCGCGGCCAAAGGCTGGAATCCCCGGACAGGTTCCGTGGTCTCCTCGGATATGTTTTACACCGAAGATCCGGACGAATGGCGGCTCTGGGCGCGCTTCGGCTGTCTGTGCGTGGAAATGGAATGCGCGGAACTGTACACCCTGGCGGCCAAATACGGCCGGGAAGCCCTCTGTATCCTTACCATCTCGGACAACCTTGTAAATCATGAGATTACCACCGCCGAAGAGCGGCAAAATACCTTTACCCGCATGATGGAAGTAGCCCTGGATACAGCCGTCTCCTGACCGAAAACCGGCTGCCTGAATATTTTTGACGAAGCCGCCCCCGGACGGGGCGATCCCGAGAAGCGCGGCTTTTGCCGGTGTATTGACCAGAAACGGAGAAATACGCTACCATCATTAACGCGCCCGGATGGTGGAATTGGTAGACACGCTGGTTTCAGGTACCAGTGCCGTTAAAAGCATGGAAGTTCGAGTCTTCTTCCGGGCAAACAAGCCTTTTCCTTGTTTGACAGCACATCCACAAACCGTTAATTTGCACTGATACCTTCAACGTGCTGTCAAGGGAGGCCCGGGGTAACATTACCGAGTGGACGGAACAAACGCTGTAAAGGCGCCATTACGGGCCCCTGTTTATAAAAATCTACAGAAAACCACTTTTTAAGCCGATAAGATTAATTCACGGCAGGGATCAATACCCGGGAACCCTGTCATTAAAAGTTTAACCGAATGAACATACAGACCATAGTTCAGACACCAAAAAACCTCACCTGTGTTAAAGACGGCCTCTTTCATATCTTTTCAACTTCCGGACCCGAAATACCCATGGAATACCGCCTCGGCGGCATAAAGCCTCTTTTTGTTACAAGCCTCCGGGTTA
>JAIRXH010000053.1 GCA_031268385.1 Treponema sp.
GTTATAGGCGAAGGCAATTCCGATATACGCGGATACATCACCGCATGTATCAGCCTGGGGATAGACAAAACTGCGGAAGAAATGGGCGACATCGCCGTTGCGGGAATCGAAGTCGGAGAACCGGGAGAATACATCACGGACAGCGACAGCCGGGTTCTCCGCAGCATGGGCAATGTTCTTCTCCGCGTTCCCGAGCTGCGGAAGACTTTTTGAAGGGAGATGTCTGAAAAGCGGCGGCTTCCCGGACATCCCCTCGATCCCGCAGACCACAGATCGGGCCGGGTAAGCCGGCCGCGTTCCACCGCGAGGGCGATAAGTTCCTTGACGCGGGAATCCCGTGTACTGAAGGGATTGCCCTTGATGAGGTTAAAGAGGATATAATCGGGTATGAAGGCGGTAAAGTTGTCGCGGGATATGCCTGGCAAGGGCCGCCGGAGCGGTCAGGTAATAGGGGGATTCATGGCGGTTACATTTCCCGGACAGGTTGAAAGGTGGGATGTTTTCGAGGCGGCCGCCGGGGGCAGGGAAGACGGAAATCCCTTTACCGGATACGCCATACGGGGAACGTTCAGGAGCAAAAGCGAAACCGTAATGGCCGATGGTTTTTACGACGGCGGCGGCATATACCGTGTCCGGTTCATGCCCTCCTTTGAGGAAACATACGAGTTTGAAATAAGCGGCGATTTTTCGGGGGATTCCGCTCCGGACACGCGGGGTTCCTTTACGGTCACTCCCCCAAAAAAGGGAAACCACGGACCGGTACGCGTCGCCGGACAATACCACTTCGCCTACGAGGACGGTACGCCGTATTACCCTGTCGGGACCACCTGCTATGTATGGGAACTCCAGAGCGAAGAGCTCTGGAAAAAAACGCTTGAAACGCTGGCGCACAGTCCCTTCAACAAGATACGTTTCTGTATTTTTCCCAAACACTACGATTACAACCTCGGGGAACCCTGTTCCTATCCCTACGAGGGCAGGCCCATGGACAGCTCCGTATTGACAAAAGAAAATTTTTTGCAATACTCGGGCGCCGTACCGGGAAACAGCTGGGACTTTACCCGTTTCAACACGGAGCATTTCAGGCTCATCGACAAATCCGTGCGCGCCCTCCGCGATCTGGGCCTGGAGGCGGACATCATCATCATGCATCCTTATGATCGCTGGGGTTTCAGTACCATGAAAAGCGGAGAGGACGACCTTTACTGGAAGTATGCCGCCGCGCGGTACGCGGCCTTCCGCAATGTATGGTGGTCGCTGGCAAACGAATACGATCTTATGCCGCAAAAAACCATCGCGGACTGGGAACGCTGCGCGGCCATTCTCCGCAAAAAAGATCCGTACAACCACCTTCGTTCCATACACAACTGCCGTTTCTTTTACGATTATTCCCGGCCCTGGATAACCCATTGCAGCATACAGCGGCAGGATCTGTACAAGAGCGCGGAACATACCGCCGAATGGCGGCAGCGTTACAAAAAACCCGTCGTTCTTGATGAAATTGCCTACGAGGGAAACATAGAGCACGGCTGGGGCAATATCAGCGGCAAGGAACTGGTGCGCCGTTTCTGGGAAGCCTCGTGCAGGGGCGGCTATGCAGGGCATGGCGAAACATTCACCGATCCTGAAAACATACTCTGGTGGTCCCACGGCGGGGAACTTCACGGCGAAAGTCCGGCGCGGCTGAAATTTTTGTCGGACATACTCCGCGAGACTCCGGGACTCGGACTTTCCCCCATGGAGGGAAGCTGGGACGAGGTTGCCGCCAGGGCCGAAATTCCGGGAAACGGCCCCTCCGGAAACGGCGGTTATTACCTTTACTACTACGGTTTCATGCGGCCATCTTTCAGAAACTACTATTACGGCGAAGGCGGCGAATACCGGGCGGAACTTGTTGACACCTGGGAAATGACAATCAGAGACTGCGGCGTTTTCCATGGAAAATTCCGGATAGACATGCCGGGAAAAGAATATATGGCTGTCCGCATCCGCGGGACAAAACCGGAGGAATTGTAAGGACCACACCATGAACAAACAGTACATTCTCGCAATCGATCAAAGCACAAGCGGCACCAAGGCCCTCATCCTCGATGAAGAAGGACGGGTCGTCTCCCAAACCGGGAGGGAGCACCGGCAGAAGATTTCGGCCGAAGGCTGGGTGTCCCATGATCCTGTGGAAATATACCGGAACACCATCGCCGCCGCCGCGGACGCGCTTTCGAGGCCGGGGATGGCCCCGCTTGTCGCCTGCGCCGCCGTAAGCAATCAGCGGGAAACGGCGCTTGTGTGGGACAGGAAGACGGGCATCCCCGTTGACGACGCCGTCGTATGGCAGTGTTCCCGGGGGGCGGAGATCTGCGGGCGGATACGGGACATGGCAGAGGACATACAAAAAAAGACGGGACTTCCCCTTTCACCCTATTTTTCCGCTTCGAAGGTAGCCTGGCTCCTTGAGCATACCGGCAATCTTCACAACAAAAACCTCTTCGCCGGAACCGTGGACAGCTGGCTCGTGTACAAGCTGACAGGAAATTTCAAAACCGACTGGTCCAACGCCTCCCGGACGCAGCTCCTCAACCTCCATACCCTCACGTGGGATCAGGATATATGCGGCAGCTTCGGCATTGATCCCGCGCTCCTCCCCGAAATCTGCGACAGCAACGCCTGTTTCGGCCATACCGACTTTGAGGGGCTCCTCCCCCGGCCCGTGCCGCTGCATTGCGCGATGGGAGATTCCCATGCCTCCCTCTTTGGCCAGGGCTGCCTTGAAAAGGGGATGGGGAAAGTCTCCTACGGCACCGGTTCTTCCGTCATGGTGAACACAGGGGAACAGCCTGTCTTCCGCGAAAACCTCTCGACATCCATCGCGTGGGGCATGAACGGCCGCGTAAACTACGCCCTTGAGGGAAACATCAACTATTCGGGGGCGGTCATCAAATGGCTGGTTGAAGACGTAAAACTTCTTTCATCCGCCGCCCTGGCGGGACATGAGGCCGCGGCGGCAAATCCCGAAGACACCACCTACCTCGTGCCGGCCTTCTCCGGCCTGGGGGCGCCCTACTGGGCGGAGGACGCAAAGGCGGCTTTTTGGGGAATGACCCGGAAAACAGGCCGGGCCGAATTGATCAAGGCCGCGGAAGAATGTATCGCGTACCAGATCGCCGATGTAATACGGACCATAGGGGAAGAAGGAATCACGCTCAGGGAATTGCGCATCGACGGCGGCGGCTCCGGTGACCGGTACCTCCTGCAGTTCCAGAGCGACATCCTCAATCTTCCCGTTTCCGTTTCCACCGCCGGGGAACTTTCCGGCATGGGCGCGGCCTACGCGGCGGGCCTGGCGCTAGGGATCTACGATCACGGGATCTTCAGCCGCCGTTCCAGCGCAGGCTATGAACCGACAATGGACGGGGAAAGACGAAAGAGGCTTTACGGCGGCTGGCTCGAGGCGGTGCGCGCCGTCACCGGCGCGGGACGCGCCTGATATGTGCGGGCGAAAACGCCGGGAAACGCCCGGAGCGCGGAAGGGACGCCTCCGGGCAAGCAATTCCTGACTGGTTACAGGCCGAAAAGAGACCCTGTAAAAATAACAGGGGGGAGGTGTATAAATAAAGAACCCCGCCTTCCGGCGGGGTTCTTGTCACAAACCAGTTCCGGCGGGAACACGCGCGAAATTACGTGGAAACCGCCGCGTCCCGTTCCAGTTCCGCCTGGGCCACCGCCAACAGCGCGATGGGGACCGAATAGGGGGAACAGGACACATAGTCAAGTCCCGAATCCATGCAGAAACGCACATTGGCCGGATTGGCCCCGTGCTCGCCGCAGAGGCCGCAGACCAGATCTGGCCGGGTAAGCCGGCCGCGTTCCACCGCGAGGGTAATAAGTTCCTTGACGCGGGAATCCAGCGTACTGAAAGGATTGCCGTTGATAAGGTCAAAGAGGGTGTAATCGGGCATGAAGGCGGTAAAGTCATCACGGGATATGCCCAGCGTGGTCTGGGTAAGATCGTTGGTACCGAAACTGAAAAAGCGTCCGTACCTGGCAATCTCACCGGCGCCAAGGGCCGCCGCGGGAAGCTCTATCATGGTGCCTATCTGGTATTCCACAGGCTTTGCCTTTTTCTCTTTGCGAAGGGCCTCTTCTATGTCAACAATGCCCGTGTAGCTTGAGCCTTCAATTTTTTTCCCGTAGGCAATCAGCTTGAGCTCCGAGGCGTTCATGACAATGGGCACCATAATCTCCGGCCGGGCGTCTATCTTTTCCTGCCTGAGTTTGAAAGTCGCCTCAAAGATCGCCTTTACCTGCATGGCATAGATTTCGGGATAAGAAACCGCGATACGGCAGCCCCTGTGCCCCAGCATGGGGTTAAACTCGTGAAGCGCCTCGATCTGGGCAAGGACCGCCGCCTTGCCGGGTTTTGTATTCCTGGTCTTCGCCACGTGGTTAAGATATGCCTTGAGTTCGTCGTCGTTGTGGGGCATAAATTCGTGAAGGGGCGAATCCAGAAGCCGTATGGTCACTTCCTTGCCGGCCATTACCTTGAGAATACCGTAAAAATCCTCACGCTGCATGACCTGGAGTTTGGACAGCGCCTTGGTCCTGTCCTTGACATTGTCGGAGAGGAGCATTTCCCGAAACACATTGATACGCTCGGCCTTGAAGAACATGTGTTCGGTACGGCAGAGCCCGACGCCGCCGGCGCCGAAAGAAAGGGCCAGCGCCGCGTCACGGGGAGTATCCGCGTTGCACCGGACATGGAACTTCTTGAGGAAACTCTTGGTAAGATCGATAAAATCAAGAAGCCCCGATTCCTTGGGATCAGGCTCAATAAGATCCGCCGTCCCCTTGTACACGGTGGACTCGCCGTAGAAGGGCACGCTGACGGTAATGTAATCCCCCTCGTTGATGGAAAAATCACCGAGCGACGCCTTGTTACCCCTGATTTTGAGATCGGGGGCAACAAGGGATACCTTCCCGTACTGGCGGGCAACGACGGATGCGTGGGCCGAATAGCCCCCCTCGGCGGTAAGCACCCCGGTGCTCACCTCGATGGCCTTGACATCCTCGGCAAAAGAAGATTCCTTGCACAGGATAAAACGGTCGTCTTCTCCCTTTTGCTGGGCCAATTTTCTGGCTTCAAGAAGATCATCGGTACTGAAGTACACCTTCCCTATGGCCGCGCCGGGAGCGCCGGCAATTCCGCCCTGCCAGCTCCTGAACCCCTTGATACTGGAACCATTGATAACAGGATGAAGAATTTCGTTGAGCCGCAGCGGATCTATGGCCTTGACCACATACGCGTTATCCACACTTTTCCGTTTGGCAAGATCAAGGAGCAGTTTTATGTCCGACTGCGTTGACTTCTGATCGACAAGGCGCTGCTCTATAAGCCAGAGTTTCCCGTTTTCGACGGTAAAGCGCACCTGCCTTATTTCCTTGAATTTGTCTTCAAGAGTCCAGGCTATCTTCTGCAGCTGCTTGAGGTGAACCGGATCTATCTTGTTAATCTCCTGACCGGTCGCGCCCAGCTCGTTGAATTTTCCCCGGAAAAAATGTCCCTGCAGTTTTTTCTCCCCGGTAACCACATTCCGGCTGAAGAAGTCGCCGGAACAGGACGCCTTGCCGTAGTTTCCGTACACCATGGGCTGTATCAAAAGGGCCGTATCACGGTCGTTCTGATCATCCATCTGGAGCATCTTGGAGATCTCGCTCAGGGTTATGAGGATCTGTTCCCCTGCGGAATTGAAGAACCCGTCGGGAAAGTATTTGGCGTACTCGTCCATGTATTGTTCCGCGGACTTGTCAATAGGAACGGGCTTTTCCTTTTTGCCCAGCTCGTTGGAAGGCCCACCTATGCCCAGCATGCGGTTAAGGAGCTTTCCGCGTGCGGCAATTTCCTCCCGCTCCTTGCCCTTGTCTTCCAGTTCCTTTATCCGCTCCTCGATTTTAAGCATGCCGCGGAGCAGAAAGAGCACCTCATGCGCGGCAAAATCTTCGCCCACCCAATTGGCAAAACCGCCTATGGTGGGTTTTACAAGACCGAAGTTATGCAGGGTCGGATACGTGGTAATGGCCAGATTGGAGGATATGACCACCTTGAGCAGCATGGGATTTTTCGCGTCTCCGAAGGTCTTGCCCACAATGGCGGCGCATTTGTCCAGAAAAGTACCGACATCCTTCTTTACGGACGCGGAATCTATTTCCGAAGCGATGTCCGTATCAAGGATAAATCCGGGCAGAATGGGAAAGCCAAGTTCGGCAAATTCATTGGCCTGCCGTCCCCTGATTCCCAGCTTTTCAGACTCGATCTTTTTGGGGATGACATCGATCTGACTGAAAAAATGTATTCTGTTATCCATACTTCTATTCTCCCGATTGAGGCTCTTTCAAAACATCAACTTTGAAAGAATGACCCTGGATTTGACGGGAAAAAACGGCTTGACGGCCGCTTTTTCCAGGCCGGTTTCACAACCGGCCAGATTCTGAAACCGGCTCGATTAACCAAAGAGCCTTAAGACCGTGTTCACCGGACCGCGAAGGAAAGCCTCAAACTGATGGCTTGCCCCCTGGGCCAGATAGCGCTGCAGTTTCGCCACGTCCTTGATATCACTCCCGGCGACGGCAAATTCTATGGCGCTGCCGTGTTTTACCTTTCCCCACTTGAAGAGGGAATTAATATCAAGAATCCTCTCGCCTTCGTAATAGATATACACTTGCAGATTGGGGTATTTGGCGTTGTAGCTTGCCACAATCCGTTTCCACGCTTCAACATTGCCGTTGTGAAAAAGCTCGTTCTGAACCACGACGGCATACCGGGGGGTCATTCTTGCCGGGCCCTTGGTCACGGGGGGGGGCGCGGCCGAAGCGGTAATCACCGGAGCGGCGATGCGCTGGGCCTCATGCACCGGAGCGGGCGCGGAAGCTGCGGGCCTGCGGCCGCGTGGAGCGCCACGTCCGGCCTTCACCGCCTTCGGCGTGCCGGTCTTCCGGGGGGACTTCTTTTGGGGAGGAGCGGCGGCCTTCTTCAATTTTCTTACGGTAAAACCGCCTTTGAGCGCCGCGGCCGGAGGCTTTACCTTGGCCCCCTCAAAAAGCGCGGCGGCGGTTTCCGCCGCTTTCTGACAGTTCTCGTCGGCAGGCTCCCCGCCTTTGCCGGCATATACCACCAAAAGTTCCCGCTTCTTCATTCCGCCAAAACCGGCCAGCTCTTCGGGAATTTTAGGATTGGCCACAAGAAGGCCCATTTCAGGATGATGGTAGGCGGCGATAAGGTCAACCCCTTTCCATTTTTCAAAATCCTTCGCCAGTGACGCGGGATCGGCAACCACGGAAGCCAGATTGGAAGAAACGGCCCTGTAACCCATCTTGTCCACCAGCAGCATCCTTAAAAGCAGGGCCGCCCGTTCTCCGGATAGATCAATGTCTCCCATTTCAAAGAGAATGTCTCCCAGATTGTTGCTTTCACCGACTCCATCAATCACGTTTATTGTTTTTTTAATCTGACGTACCGCGGAATTGAACCCCGAACGGGTAGAAAGAAATTCCAGATTAGCAGCGTCTTTCGCCATTTTTTCCTCCTGCCAGAAAAAACGCCCCCGTAACGGGGGCGTTTCGGCTCACTTACCGATTGATTCTTCTATACTTCCCTCAGGGCGTCGCTGTTTTTGGCTTTCCGTCCGCGCCTGGCGGGCTTGGAATCCACAACGCCGGCCTTGCGGCCCCGTTTGGGCGCCTCAATGGCCTTGGCTTCACCGGTTTCGGCGGACACACTGGCGGCGCTTTCGCCGGAATTGATCAGGTCCAGATACGCGCTTCCCGAAGACGCGGAAGCGGCCGGGCCTTCCTCCGACGCGGAGGAGAAAGACTGATTGATGTCTTCCCGCACCGTGGAACGCCGGCGGCTGAAAGACGCGAAAGCCGCGTCCTGGAACCCCTTGGACACGCCGTGGAGGAATTCGTTAAGAACGTTGGCCATGGCGTCCAGCGTCGCCTTTTTCCGTTTGATGGAGGTAATGTCCACGTCAAGCAGAAGTCCCGGCTGGATATGATAGGGATTGAGCATGTAATCGAACTTGTAGTAGTCTCGCTCCAGATAGGAAAGACGGTCTTCCATGACGCGCCGTTCAATGGGGTACAGGTAATCGTACATGGTCTTCATCTTGTTCCGCATGACGATGATGCGGTTCCTGAGCCGGTCTTTTTCGTACAGGTAGGTCCTGTTCATCCGCTCAACTTCGGTTTCGGCGGGCCGCACAAAGGAAATCTCGTCCCACACCTTGGCAATATCCTCATAGAGGGGTTCGCCGGATTTTTCCTTGATGGTTTTGTGGATACGGCCCTTGTTCTTTTTGGCAAGATCGTCAAAATCCGTTACACGGAAGGCGGGTTTGGAATCCTGATAAATCACTTCCAGAACATCCCAGAGGTGCTGAACTTCGGTCTCAAAGCTCTTCATCTGGACATCGTAAGCCTTGCGCTCCTCAATGAGCTGGGCGTTGTCGAAGTAGCGCATCTTGACCCCGTAGCGTTCGTCGGGAAGATTCGCCGCGTCGGTATCCTCGTATTCCCGGATGATGAGTTCACGGGCGTTTTTGAGGTTTTCGATGTACTGATACCCCATTTTGGAGGTGTCAAGGATGGAGGTAATGGAATTGATGGCGGTATTAAAGCCCCGGTTCCTGATGTTCTCAATATCCACAATCTTCTTGATGTTTTCCCTGATGTTGAGGGCATCGAAGGTTTCGGGATCTATTTCCGCCCGGAGATCGTTGATCCGCTCCATAATTGTCCTGGCAACGATGGAGTAACGCTTGGATTTGGGATTTTCAGCGTCGTCGTCGGTGTAGTTTTCCACTTTGCCGATCTTGTTGAAGAGGATCTCGCTGTCGTTAAGCTCCTCAAGTCCCTGATCGATGCGCTCGTCCTTGATCCGCTCAACGGCCTTGTCCATTTCGTCAATGATGTGCTTGGAAAGAAGATCCTTGATGAGGTATTCAACGGTAACCTGGTAGTGGAAAATGGGGCTGATAAGCTCTGAATCCAGAATGTTGACCGAAAGTTTGACATCGGTAACGGTCTTGGGTTTTATCAGGTTGTCCTTGAAGGCGCACTTGACAATGGAATAGGCGTTTTCGCCCCGGATAAAGGCGCCGGTATCGGTTTTCTGGCGGAGCAGACTGTTGGTCAGATTTTCGAGGTCGTTGACGCCCCGCTGTATGTGCCCCTGCAGATGGCCGTACATGTTGACCATGGATTTTTCGATTTCGCCGGTGTTGAACTTGTCCGCGCCGCCGACGGCATCCAGAAGATCCGCCACTTCCTTGGGAGTATACCGGGCAAGGACCTTGGTTTCTTCCTTGTCGATATAGTTCCGGACCTTTTTGACCATTTCATCTTCAGTCGTTACCATGTACCGGTTGAACATGTTCTGGTAATTCTGGTTGAAGTAGTTGTACAGCTTCTCTTTAAGGCCGCCCATGACATCCAGGCGTTCAAGCACGTCCTTGGGAAGTCTCGCGACAAGATGATGGATAACCTTGTTGGTTTCTTCTTCCAGAAGCTGGTTCACTTCATTCTGTTGATCCCGGTATTCCTGAGCCAATGAGTTGCGAGAACCTACGGCGCTCGGCTTTTCAGGATGAAATACATTCGGGCTTTTGGGCAGATCAATCGCTCCCATAATTCGTCTCCTTAAATGTTTAGTTTATTCCGAAAACATTCTACCAATATTATCTAATCTTAGCAACATTTTGAAGAAAAAGTAAAGCTCTTTTTGAAAATTTCGAACGAAACTACTATAAAAAAATTTATAATATGGTATAATTGGGGGTATGCAAGTTTTGTTCAGCAAAAAAATGGTCCTTTGGCTGGCCTTTTTTGTCATCTTGATCCCCATGGCGGGAAACGCCCAGGATCTCCGCCCGGACATACGGACCGCCCCCATCGCCGTTAACCTTATTGTGGACGGATCGCAGACCCTTAAAGACGCCGGCGGCGGGCCGGTCGACTGGCTTTGCGACTATTTCGTGGAACACATCCTCGCCGGCGGCGACTATCTGACTATATGGAACGCCGCCGAAAACGCCCGGATCATTTTTTCCGGTACGGTAAAAAACGGCGACAAGGAAGAAATCAGGAAAATCCTCCGCGCCATGACTTTTTCGGGCGGCCACGCCGATTTTACCGGCGCGCTCCGGGAAGCGGCGGAAAGGCGGCCTGAAGGGACGGCCGCCTGGACCTACACCCTCCTTGTCACCGGGTCTCCCAAGGCCCTTGTCCCGTCGCTTCTGGGAAGCAGCGCTTCCCTTCTCCGCTACTCCCGGGTGGACGAATACCCCGGCTGGCGGGTCCTGACCGTGGCCCTTGACATAAGGAACCGGATCAATCAGGCCGCCGCGGCCTATATGGCGGGCAACTAAGCGCCGTCCATGGCGGAAGATTCAGGACAGATTTCCCCGCAGGAACAGGTACTCCGGTTCCTGGAACGTTACGATTCGTTTATTCTGACCACCCACGAGAACGCCGACGCCGACGGTTTGGGCGCGGAACTGGTGTTTGCCCGCATTCTCGGTCAAAAAGGAAAGAAAGTCCGCATTCTTAACAGCGAAATTCCGGTGGAACGTTTCCGGTTCATGGACCCCGGCCGGTTAATAGAAAACTGGGATCCTTCCCTGCACAAGGGCCTGGCCGAACAATCGGCTTTGTTGATCCTCGATACCGCCGACGAGTATAATATAGGCCGGATGAGGGAAATTATCACCATGGTACGGGAAACAATGGCCGTTGATCACCATGAAAAAAACAAATTTTCTTCCATTACCGGGTTGATAGATCCCGCGGCGTCTTCGGCCTGCGAGCTGGCGGTGGAAACGGCGATGGCTGCGGGGATTGATCTTGATAACAACACCGCCCTGGCGGCCTTCGCGGGGATAATGTACGATACGGGATCGTTCTCGTACATCAAAACCACCGCGCGGACTTTCAGGATCTGCCTGATGCTTGTGGAAGCCGGCGTCGTCCCCTATTTTGTACACGGAAAACTCAACGAAAGCGGCAGCATGAAGGCGCTGCTTCTTCAGAAAAAGGTCCTTTCCACCCTCGAAATACACTGCGGCGGCAGGACGGCGGTACAGGTTCTGCGGAAGGAGGATCTGAAATCCACGGGAGCATCTTTTGAGGACGCCGAATCCTTCGTCAATGTTCCGCTTTACGCGAAGGATGTTGTCGTTTCCGTTCTGGTAAAGGAAAACGCCGAAGGCGAGGTCCGCTGTTCCCTCCGTTCCAAGGGAAACGTCAACATGGCCCAAATAGCCAGAGCGTTCAACGGCGGGGGACATGTAACGGCGGCCGGTTTCCACAGCAAATTGAGTGTGGAAGAGACGCTGGCGCGGGTACTGGAAAAGATTGGGGAAGAGATGGCGGATACGGAAAAATGAGAGGAAAATTCTTCAGCATATTCGCCACCGCCGCAATCTGCCTTGTCCTGTCCGGGGCGGCGATCTTTGTTTTCCGTCCCTTCCGGTTTATCTTCCCCCAGAAAAACAGGGAACAGCGCCAGACGAGGATCGTCATTCCAAGGGAAACCGGAACAGGCGGGGAAGATTCTGTTTTGACGGATCTCCTGTCCCCGGAGGAAGGCGTCAGAACCAGGGCCGCGATGGGCGACGGGGAAGTCATCGTCACGGTTCTTACCCAGGATCTTGACGGGGACACGGTGGAGGAACAGGTTGTCGCCTTCAGGAACCTTCTTGAAATAGACAGTCCCGTATACATCACGTACATCGATTACGACGTGAAAGAAAAGGCGTACCGGAGACTCTGGAACGCCCCCACCGCCGCCACAAGGCCGGGAACCGTTTCGCTTTACACAAAGGATCTTGTCGGCGACAGGGGAACATGCGTAATCCTCACGGGCATGAACGGCCCCGGAGAACACACCATGACGATTTTCCGCAAACCGGCCGAAACCGGGGAGGCAAAGCGTCCTGTGGATCCCTACGGCCAGCCCTTTACCAAAATCGCCGAGTTGTGCATAGACGGTTCCGTTTCCATTCTGGAGGCGGAACGGCCCCAGGCATATCACCTCGGCATAGCCCAGGGACGAAGTTTCCGCATTGCTGCGTATGGCCGGAACTATGAATCGGAAAATATACTGGATCAGATTGAAACAAGTTACGAATTCAACCCGGTTAACGGATTATATGAACAGACCGGAATGGTCCGCATACCCGGTTCCCAAATCGAGCAGCGCAGGCTGCGGGAACTGTTAAGCGGCGCGCCGGGGGTTTTTGAGGAATTTATCAACGATCTGTGGTACTATGTCAGTCCCGACGGTACCGCGGACAGCCGCCAGTACATCCATTTTGATCCCCAGGGCAGGGAAATTATCTTCTTTGGCGATGAAACCCAGCAGGTGTTTACCTGGCAGCAGTCGGCTCCTACCCGTTACGGATTGTACATTTCGTCCCAGAATATTTCGGTTACCACCCTGAGGCGTTTTCTGGATATAGAACTTGAATCCCTGAACAGCGTGCGGGTCAGGGTGTTCGAGGATGTCCGGCTTAAAATAGGGGTGAACAATTCCTGGGACGGCTCCTACCGGAGGGCGGGAGCGGTGAAAAAGGACGGCGGGGAGCCTTCTCCCGTCGTACCTTACATAGACAGGGCTTACGACAGCTCCATAGGAAAGATACGGTTTTCCCCGGACGGTATGTACGAACTGAGCGCCGGCGAAGAAATAAAAAGGGGACGCTACGTCTTTTTCAGGGTAAAGGATCAGGAACTGCTGGAACTGCGGGAAGAGGGGCCGGACGGAAAGGCGCGGGAAATATTCCGCCTTGAGGGGAACGCCCGCGGCGCCATGGTTCTTTTCCGGGTGCGTCTGGGGGCCATGGGCATACAGGATCTCCGCGACGAGGCCATTTCCATGACCCCGGCCGCCGATTGACTGACGCCGGTTGATTGGACTGATTGAAAAGTAACGCTGGTTGACCACAAGTTAATCAGCGTTGCCCTGACGTTCCGGGGATACGGAGGCGTCCACGGGAAAGGCGTCAAATCCAGCGTCCCGAAGCCGCCGTATGGTTCCGTTTACGTCGTTTCCGGCGGGAACATGGACGGCCCAGTATTCGTTTCCGTTTACGGTACGCCTCACCAGGACAGGTGAAAAGCCCGCGTCCTCAAGCCGTCCTGTCATCGCGGCGGCGTTCGCCTCCTTTCCAAAAAGCCCGGTCTGAAGCGCCTTCCCGGCAGGAGGCGCCGCGGCCTGAACGGCGGAAACGGCGGTCTTTTCCCCGGCGGGGAAGAGCGGAGCGGCGGGAAGAAGCCACAACGCCGAAGGCTTCGCGTCCACGGCGTTCTCCCCGTCCAGGGCGGCCGCCAGGGCGATACGGCCCTCCGGGCTCCGGGCATATTCGGAAAGCAGGGGGGTTTTCCAGGTTTCGGAGCCGGTAAGACGCCAGAGCGTATAGTAAATGGCCGGTTTCATCCCCGAAAAGCCGGGATCTTCCAGAAGGGAACACAGGACGGATGTGTCCCCGGAACGGAAGGCGGAGATCCGCGCCCCAAGATAACGGGCTTCGAGGCTTGCCCCGCCGTTCCGGCTTGACAAAAGCACCGGCGCTATCGCGGCTTCGGCCTTCTCCCATTCCCCCATCACGGCGAAACAGCGCCCGCCCCGGACCAGGGAAGCGTCGTCCCGCCGTTCCGGTCCGGCGGCGGCCGCTTTGAGCCATGTCCCGGCGGCGGCCTCGAAATTCCCCAAAAGTTCGTACAGCCGGGCCAGGCGCGTCAGGGCGTCGTGTTTTTCCGCCCCGCCCGCGCCGGGCCGTCCCGCAATCTGTTCGAGGTTTTGAATTTCGGCCCCGGCGGCCGCCTGTTCCCCGTACAGGGGCGGAAGGCCGCCGGGAATGAAGGCCGCGAACAGAAACGCGGCGGCAAGCCCGGAGACCTGGGGCCGGTTAATCAATCCCATAGGGGCTGTCCGCTCCGGGCAATTCCTCAACATCGCCCGCTCCCTTTTTGTCCGGTTTGGGCTGCTTCTCTTCCGTTTTGAGCTTCCCCCTCTTTTTCAGCCTGATGGATACCATGACGGGTATGGTACAGAGCATCCCCAGAATGAACGAGGCAAAGACGGTCAGATACACGGGCACGCCGGTAAAAACCCGGAATCCGAAGGAAATATCGCTTGAATTTCCCAGATTGAGGGTAATAAACGCCAAAAATATCCCAAAAAGAACGATAAATCCGATTAAACGCCAGGGCATGTCATTCTCCTTATTCAACGGAAACAAGATCCCTCGCCCTGAAGGTATTCCCCGCAAGGCCGGACAGGGTAAGCTCCGCAAAGGTTCCTATCAGGGAAGCCTTGCCGGGAGCGGCCGCCATTTCATCACGTTCGGTACGGCTTATTAATTCATCGGCATTTTTTCGGGAAATTCCTTCAACAAGTACCCGTTCCCGGAAACCGATCCGGCTTTCAAGGAGACAGGATGTGTGTTTCTTCTGAAGGGCTATAACCCGGGAAAGCCGTTCCCGCTTGACATCTTCGGCTACGCGGCCGGGAAGATTACAGGCCGCGGTGCCTTCGCGGGGGTTATAATGGTACATATAGGCGTACAGGAAACGAACTTCGTTCATAAGATCCAGCGTTTCCTCAAGATCATCCCCGGTTTCTCCGGGAAAACCCACAAGAATATCCGTGGAAAAAGTCATCCCCGGCATGTCCCGCCTGATCCCGGAGACAAGGGACAGGTACTGTTCCCTGGTGTAACGCCTGTTCATCGCCTTGAGGATACGGTTCGAACCGTGCTGAACCGGCAGGTGAATATGCCGGCAGAAAATCCCGTTTTCCGCCATTATCCGTGTTGTTTCAGGCGAAAAATCCCCCGGATTCGCGGACAGAAAACGGACCCACCGTATGGGGCTCCGCCTGCGCGGATCAAGCTCACCGGCGATGATGCGCAGCAATCCGGGAAAATCAACGGAAGAAAAACCGTCCCCGCCTTTCCACCGGTACGAATTGACATTCTGCCCAAGGAGGGTTATTTCCCGGACCCCCTTTTCCGCCACAAGGTTCGTTTCATTGATGATGTCCCTGGGGGAACGGGAAATTTCGGGCCCGCGGACATAGGGAACAATGCAGTAGGAACAGAAATTGTTGCAGCCGTGCATGATGGGAATAAAGCTGCGAAAACTGCCTTCCTCAAGATGAGAGGACGAAAAGGAAAAAACAGGCTCCTCGCCCGGATCAAGAGGCGCGGCGGCTTCTCCCCGCGCTCCGCGTTCGGCAGCCTCGAGGATGCGGGGAAAAAGGGAACGTGAACGGGTTCCCATCACATGGTCTACGGAAAACCGCTCCATGAGGCTCCCGCCCAGGCGCTGGGCCATACAGCCCGCGGCGACAAGAACAAGGGGCCGGCCGGCGGCATTCCGCTTCTTTTTGAGGCTCGCGTACAGGGCCAGCCGGCCCAGCGCCCGCTGTTCGGCGGTTCCGCGGACGGAACAGGTGTTAAGCAGCACGAGATCCGCGCTTTCGCCGTCCGGCGCCTTTTCCCAGCCCCGTTCCCGGCAGACAAGATCCAGCGCCGCCGATTCGGCGGTATTCATCTGGCAGCCGTAGGTTTCAAAGAAATACGTCATACCGGAAAAATACTCATGACCGCCTTTTGAGTCCCATGATGAATTTGACGCCGTTCCAGATCCCCAGGGCAATAAAGCCCACAGCCCCTATGCCAAGAAGGGTTCCGGCCGCGGCCGTAAGCAGGGGAATTTTGGCCCTGGCCAGCAGCATCAGGGCGCCGGCGAGGGCAAGAACAAGCCCTGGCTTCCTGTCGGAAGGATCCCTGGAAAGAAGGGCGAAGATACCCACGAGCGCGGTAACGCCCCCCAGGACAAGACCCGCAAGGGGAAAGCGGATCCCCACCGCATTCATGATAAAGAGGGCAATCCCGGCGGACAGGGAAAAAACGGCGGTGACGCCCTGTTTTGTCAGGTTTTTTGACGACGGATAAGACTCAATTTCATTCATGGCCGGCCTCCCTGTCGTACTCCGCAAAGGCAAACGCGCTGTGGTTATGGATACTTTCAAAATTCTCCGCCTCCACCGAGAAACGGGGAAAGGTATTCATCCCTTCAAGTTCAATATACACATCCCTCACCAGATCTTCAACAAACTTTGGATTGTCATAGGCCTGTTCGGTCACGAATTTTTCATCCTCACGCTTGAGGATTGAATAGACGGGACTTGACGCCGCCCTTTCCACAAGGGCGATAATGTCCTCTATCCAGAAAAAAGGCCCCAGTTCCACTTCCACCCGGACTATACCCCGCTGATTGTGAGCCCCCCTGTCGCTTATTGCCCGCGAACAGGGACAGACCGTCGTCACCGGAACGGAGACCGAAACGGTAAAGTGCTTCCGTCCCGGAGCGTCACGGGCCTGCGCGCCGCGGCCGGCGGCGTCACGGGCCTGCGCCGACCGTACCCAGCCCTGGTAACGGCATTCGTAGGACATCATGCCGGGAAGCCCCGAAATCGGGGCGTTTTTTTCCATAAAATAGGGGAATGTCATGGAACCGAAGGCCGATTCCGCTTCCAGATCCTCGCGTATGCGCCCAAGCATCTCAAGGAAGCGGGGCATGGAAAGATCCTCGCGGTAGCGGTGAAAAATTTCGATGAAACGGCTCATGTGGGTTCCCTTGAAATGACGGGGAAGATCGGCGTAAAGATCCACCCGCGCCGCCGTATGTTGAATACGATTCACCCTGTCCAGCACACGGATGGGGTATTCAAGACCCTTGACGCCAACCTTGGCAAGGGGAACATTGCGGCTGTCGGCCTGATTCTGAACGTCAATCATACCGTACCGCGGCCGCCCGCGCGCCGGCCCCGGCGTCCGCGGCATTCGCGGCGTCTTCCGCCGCCTGGACTACATTCAGAAGAAGCATGGCGACCGTCATGGGTCCCACCCCGCCGGGCACGGGGGTAATCCAGCCGGCCTTTTCCGCTACGGGGCCGTAATCCACATCACCTGAAAGACGGTAGCCTTTTTTTGAACCGGGATCCGCCAGGCGGTTTACCCCCACGTCTATTACGGCCGCGCCCTCCTTTACCATGCCGGCGCTTACAAGGCCCGGCCGGCCCGCGGCGGCAATGAGAATATCCGCCTCTCGTGTGTAGAGGCCGGGATTCCGGGTTCCCGTATGACAGAGCGTGACCGTGGCGTTAACTTCCCGGCGGGACAAGAGGCACGCAAGGGGCTTCCCCACGATGTTGGATCGTCCCAGAATTACCACGCGGGCTCCGTCTGTGGGAATCCCCTCTTCGCGGAGCAGGACAAGCACCCCGTGGGGCGTACAGGGAAGGAAGCCTTTTCCGCCAAGAACCATGTTCCCCACCGACACCGGATGAAAACCGTCGACATCCTTTGCCGGATCCACGGCGGAAATCACCGTCTTTTCACGTATGCCGGAAGGCAGGGGAAGCTGAACCAGAATGCCGTGCACCGTTTCATCGGCGTTGAGGGCATTGATCACGCCGAGAAGCTCCGCCTCCGCCACGCCGGCCGGCAGCCTGAATTCCCTGCTCGCCATTCCCGCCCCGGCAAGGGCCTTTTCCTTGGCGGCTACATAGGAAAGGCTCGCGGGGTCCTCGCCCGCAAGCACCACCGCGAGGCAGGGCCGCACGCCCCGCGCCTGGAGCGCCGCCGTCCGTGTCCGGGCCTCTTCCCGTATTTTTACGGCCACAGCCTTGCCGTCAATTATTTTCGCCATCATAAACCTCCCCCAGGGGCAGTATGATCATGAACCTGCCCTGTTCTACCCGTACCGAAAACGCCTCTTCGGTGGCTTCGTTGCTTGCCCCGAAAAAACCCCGGTTCCATTGCACATTGTCGAGGGGCCATTTGAGCCCCGTGCTTGTCGCCTTCCAGGGACCATTCCCCAGCGGAGCGGCCGCGATGATGGTCCCCGGCGCGAAAACGGGCGCGGCCTTCCCCTCCGCGCCGGGAGGAACGAGATCGCCGGATGTCAATACGCCGGGGGCGTCAACGGCCCATATATCGTCACGGGCGGTAATCCAGCGCCGGGGGGTCCTTTCCCGCTCAAAAAGGGCCCGCAGGGCAAAGAGATGATCGACGCGCCCCCCTCCCCCGCCCGCTATCCACACTTCATCGCAGCCTTTTTCCCAGAGGAGGGAAAGGCCCAACTCCGTATCGGTGTAGTCTTTTTCGTGGGGATGACAGAACACCCTGTCCGCCGGATACGCGGAAAGGCGGGAAAGATCGTTGAGGGAATCCATATCTCCCACTATCCACCGGGGACGGATACCGGCGGCTTCGGCGGCGGCAAGGCCCGAATCGGCGGCGGCCACAAGATCGGCTTCCGCCGCCAGACGCCGGGCAATGCCGGGAGAAGGCCCCTCGCCGCCCGTAAAAACCATGCCCCGCATACGCCCCCTTTCACGGTTATTCCCGTTGTTCCCGCCGCTTCATTATAGTATAGTGCCTTCTGATGGGCAATGTACGGGTTCACCCTCTGTTAAAGGAAATCGCCGCCCTGTTTACAGGCCGCGGAAAACGGCTCTACCTCGTCGGCGGCGCGGTCCGGGATATGCTCCGGGGACGGCCGGCCCACGACTGGGATCTTGCCACCGACGCCCGGCCCGAAGAAGTCATGGCCATTTTCAGAAACACAAGGCCCCCAAGTCACGTAATCCCCACAGGAATAAAGCACGGGACGGTCACGGTCCACTACCGGAGTTCAGGGGGCGGATCGGAAAAGAAGGGAACGGGAGACGCGGACGGGGCGGCCGGAAAAAGAGCCGGGGCCGGAAGGGCGGGCGTTCCGTACACCGAACTTGAAATTACCACATTCCGCACCGAATCCGGCTACCTGGACGGCCGCCGCCCTGAAAACGTCGCCTTCGCGTCTTCCATTGAGGAGGATCTTTCCCGCCGTGATTTTACGATGAACGCCGCCGCCGTCAGGCTTCCCGGCGGTGAAATCGTCGATCCTTT
The DNA here is from genome assembly GCA_031268385.1 of Treponema sp. GTDB lineage: Bacteria > Spirochaetota > Spirochaetia > Treponematales > Breznakiellaceae > JAIROE01. The sequence continues at coordinate 19,014 of JAIRXH010000053.1, forward strand.
CGGCGGAAAGGCCGACATACAAAGGCGGATCATCCGCTGTGTGGGAAAGGCGGCGGAGCGCTTTGCCGAAGACGGCCTTAGGCCCCTGCGGGCCGTCCGTTTTGCCGCGCAGCTTGGCTTTACCGTCGACAGGGAGACGCTTGACGCCGCCCGCGGCGCCCTTGGCGTCACCGCGAAGGTATCGGCGGAACGTGTCAGGGACGAGCTGGACAAGATCCTTGCCTCCGGAACGGAGGCGGCCGGAACGGCTACGCCTGAAACGGCGGCCGGTGGGCGGGAGATGGCCGGAACGGAAGCGGTCCGGCCCTCGACCGCCTTCCGTCTTATGGAAGAGACGGGCCTCCTCCGCCTCATACTGCCGGAACTGGCGGACTGCCGGGGGGTGGAACAGAAGGGGTATCACCGTTTCGACGTGCTCGATCATTCCCTTCTTGCCTGCGACTATGCGTCGAAGGAAGGCTGGCCCCGGGAAGTGATCCTTGCCGCCCTGCTTCACGACACCGGAAAACCCCTGACGGCGGCGGGCCCGTACAAGGGGGAGGACGAAAAACGGGAATGGACATTCTACCGGCATGAAAAGGAATCGTCCCGCCTTGCCCGGGGAATCCTGACGCGGCTCCGCTACCCCAACGCGGTAATTGACGCGGTATGCCGCCTCATTGAGGAACACATGTTCCACTACGACGAAAGCTGGAGCGCAGCCGCGGTAAGGCGCTTTATCATACGGACCGGCGAGGAAAACCTCGAAAACCTCTACCGGCTCCGCAGGGCGGACGCCTTCGCGGCGGAAGGAACGGAGAGGGGGGCAGCCTTTCTTCTTCCCCTGGCGGAACGGGTGAATCGCGCCCTTGCGGAACGGGAGGCGCTCTCCCTTAAAGATCTTGCCGTATCGGGAAAGGATCTTGTTGAAGCGGGAATACGGCCGGGAAAAACCATGGGGATTATATTGAAGGAACTCTTCGAGACGGTAATAGACGATCCCGAATCGAACAGCCGGGAAAAACTGCTTGAAATCGCGGCCAATCTGGCGCGCCGTTACTCCTCAAGCGCTTCGTAGGCCATCCGGGCGGCTTCCCGTTCCGCGCCCTTCTTGTTCCGGCCCACGCCGGGGCCGAATGTCCTGCCGTTTACCGTCACTTCCATCCAGAAAAGCTGTTCATGTTCGGGCCCCTCCCGCTTGACCATACGGTATTCGGGATAGACGCGGAACAGGCGCTGGCTCAATTCCTGCAGCAGCGATTTGTAGTCCAGGTGATAGTCCTGGCCTGCCGCGCGGGTTATTTCCGGCCCTATGTAACGGCCGACAAAGGCAAAGGCCGCCGGAAACCCCGAATCAAGGTACAGCGCGCCGATAAGGGCCTCCAGGGCGTCGGCCAGTATCGCGTTTTTGGTTCTGCCGCCCGAAAGCTCCTCGCCCTTGCCCAAAAGAAGCAGGCTGTCTATTTGTAAAACCCGCGCCACCGCCGAAAGGATATCCTCGGAAACAACCACCGATTTTATCTTGGCAAGATCCCCCTCGGGGTTCTCCGGGAGCTTTTCGTACAACAGGACGGCGGCGGCGGCGCCAAGCACCGCGTCGCCCAGAAATTCCAGCCTTTCATTGTTACGTTTGCAGTTTGACTCGTTGGAAACCGACCGGTGCACGAAAGAAAGGTTCAAAAGTTCCAGACTTTTAAACCTGATGCCGGCGATCTTTTGAAACGCCGCCAGAGTCTTCTTTCTTCCCGGATCAACAACCGGGAACATGCTTATTTTTGCTGGGATTTAATATATTCGTACGCGTCCCGGACGGTTTCAAATTCGTTGGCCTTTTCATCCGGAATGGAAATGCCCATTTCTTCTTCAATAGCGTACACCATTTCGTAGGTATCAAGGCTGTCGGCGCCAAGATCCTGGCGAAAAGAAGCCTCCATGGTTATCTTTCCTTCATCAACGTCCAGTTTTTCAGCGACAAGTTTCTTCATTTTTTCAAACAACTCATCCATTATGTTCCCCTTATGCCTTGGATTCAGGAATGATAACCTGCCTGCCCCGGTAAAAGCCGCATTTGGGACAAACCCGGTGAAGCAGGACCTGATTGCCGCAACTGCCGCATTTAACCAGTGTCGGAGCGGTCAGCTTCATGTTAATAGACTGCCGCCGGCGAGTCCGCGCTTTTGACGTTTTGAATCTTGGTACTGCCATATAATTCCTCTCTTGCAAAACTACTTTAACGAAAACACCGGTTTGTGTCAAGCTGAAGGATATTTGTCCTGCAGCGCCTTTACAACGGAAGGGGGCACCATACCCGAAATATTCCCGTGGAAAGAGGCGACTTCCTTGACCGAGGAGGACCGGAGCACAAAATATTCGGGGTCCGTCGTCATGAAAATGGTCTCTATATGGGGATCAAGGGCCTTGTTCATCATGGAAAGCTCGAATTCTTAGGAAAAATCCTCCATCCCCCTGACCCCCCGGATAAGGATGCGTATCCCCTTTTCCCGCAAAAAATCCACGATAAGGGAGCCGGAAACCACCACGGAAATATTTTTCCGGTCCCGGATCAGCTCTTTCAGCAGAAAAACCCGCTCCGCGGAGGAAAAAAGGTACTTTTTCTGACGGTTTTCCGCCACTACAACCGTCAACCTGTCAAAAATATCCGCCGCCCGCAGGATAATGTTGAGGTGCCCCAGCGTGGGAGGATCGAAGGAACCGGGAAACGCCGCCTTGAGCATGCTGATACCATAGGCGGGAAAAAGCCGGAAAGTCAAGCAGTCACGGGTCCCGCGGACAATTCTCATTTTAACCGCGAACCACGCGAACATAAGGGAAAATCATATTATAGTAAACAAAAAGTTCGTGCCGTTGGTGTGGTACATTCTTTCCAAAATGAGCATTGCCTTAAGGAACCGGGAAAAATTCGGATTTTTGGGAAAAATATGGTATACTATAGTTATGGTATTTGACTCCGGGGCCAATAAGGGATAAAATACGAAAGTATGAAAACGATCACGGTATGTATTTTGGTTTCATTGGTCTTGTTTTCCTGCGGGACCGGTCCTGAGCCGTCATCAGAAACCGTACTTCCGGCGCCGGAAATCTCCATCCCCATAACTGGGGAAGATGCGGATTTTGATCCTGGAACCATCACCCAGGAGGTGAAGGATTCCACCATGTCGGATGTCCAGAAATTTATCGAAAAACTTAACGCGATAATCCGCGCGGGCGATTACAATTCCTGGGTAAGCCATCTGGGGGAAAGGTACTTCGACGAGATAAGTTCACCCGAATATCTGGCGCAGATATCCGAGCAGCCCAGAATAAAAAGTTCAAAAAATCCGCTCTCCGGTCCCGATGATTACTTTGCCAGAGTGGTGGTTCCTTCCCGGGCGAACGACCGGGTGGACGATATAGAATTTGTCACCAAGAACAGGGTTAAGGCGTTTACGATTACCCCAAACGGCAGGCGTCTCCGCCTTTATGAACTTGAACAGGCGAATGAAGATTGGAAAATAATCAACTAAGGAGCATATTGATATGCTGAAGAAAAAACCAGCCGTCCTTTGCGTAATGATTCTGGCTGTCGCGGCTTTTGTAACAGGCCAGCAGAACGACGGCGACCGGGAAATGTCGGTAGAAGAATCCTATCTGCAGGAATCGGTGGAGCTTATGGTTATCCGGGAAGCCAGCCAGGCCGGAAGCCGGGATCAGAAGATGGTGGCCCTTAACTACATAGGGGAAGCCATAGGCCGGGGCAACAAGGGCGAAGAGATACGCCAGGCGCTTGAGTACCTTTCAATGGAAGGGGTAATGAACAAGGCCAGGGAAAACAACCGTATCGTCAACAATTTCCCCGACGTGAGGCGGCAGGCGGCAAAATACTTGGGGGAGGTCGGGACGCCCGAGGCCAAGAATACCCTTATCAGGATCATAGCCGCCGATACGGAGCCCATGGTACTGCAGGAAGCGGTTAAATCCCTGGCAAAAATAGGCATCAACGACAACGATGAAACGCTCAACGCCATAGCGTGGACCTTTACCCGTTTTGACGTTACCAATCCTGACAACCTCCTTGCCCTTTCAACGGTGGATGCCATTCTGACGCTGGCCGAGAAAAACGGCGGTATAAAGGATCCCAACGCGATACGGACCCTTATCAAGATATCCGACGGGCCCTACATCAAGCCCGTGCAGGAGAAGGCCAGATACGCCATGAATGAGCTGCGCAAGTACAACGCCCAAAGTCAAAACCGGTAGTCCGGCGGCGTCATAGCTTCCGCGGAGCCTGTTCCGCGGTCCAGACCGGACTTCCGTATAGAGGAGAACCGTGTTCACGGTTCCCCTTTGAGACAGTTCCAAAATCCGGCAGTCCGAAAGGTCTGTGATTTTGGAATTGCCGTTACGGGAGAGCCGGCGCCCGGGATGCCTCATTTTAAAATGTTACCGAAACGTCCGGAGTTTTGCGCTCTTCGGCCCCTCGCGCGGCCCGCTTGAATTCCCGCGGCCGCCAAAGTCCGTACCGCATGAAGCATACGCGCCCCGCCGCGAAACTCCCCAGCCGAAGACAAAGCACAGTTTTGTCTTCGGCCCTTGACACACAGGTCCCGTCTTTTGTATAGTCATCCGTATCAGACAAATGTCTCCTTCGTCTAGTGGTTAGGACATCGGGTTTTCATCCCGACAACGGGGGTTCAATTCCCCCAGGAGATGTAACAAAAAACCGCCACGGGCGGTTTTTTGTTTGGGGAGTTTCACGCAGAGCGTGAAACTCCATAATCCGCCCGCCTGAGGGGGAGTCGAAGGGTTAAACCCCGGCCCGGAAGGAGCAAACAGGATGTTTACGAATGGAAGGCGGCTGCCGGAAAAACCGGCGCTACTGCTTCAAACCACATTTCCCGAAACTGACCGGGTTTTGGGAAATGCTCCACAATGAGAAAAAACGGGGGCCGCTTTTTATGAAACGGCCTTGTGAAGGCGCGTCTGCTCCAGATCGAGGGGAATGAAAATGTTGAAAACGGTTCCCCTTCCCGGTTCGGTCTGCAGTTTGATGGAGCCGTGAAGATCCCCTATCCTTTCCTTGACAAGGTTGAGCCCTATACCGCGGCCGGCGTGAAGATCCGCCTCTTCGGCCGTGCTGAATCCGGGGGCGAAGATCATCTGCAGGAGGCGGTTATTGCTCAGGGGCTTATCCGTGTCCTTTATCATATTGAGGCTTTGGGCCTTCTGTCGAATCTTCCCGAAATCAAGGCCCCTGCCGTCATCGGCAAGTCTTATGTAAATTTTGCTGTCCTTGTACTTTATGGAAAGCCGTATGCTTCCTTCGGCTTTTTTGCCCAGGGAACTTCTTTCTTCGGGGGACTCAATGCCGTGATACACGGAGTTACGCACCAGTTGTGTAAGCACTTCCTTTATGATCCGCCGGGGGCCGTATTCCAGAACAATCCCGTCAAGCTCGTCCACGACAAATTTGACCCGTTTGTCAAGCGCGGTGGAAGCCTTCTCGCAGGCCTTTGTCAGGGTCTCCACAAGAACATACCTGTCCTGCCTGCGGCTTTCGCCGAGCCCCACTTTGAAGGCCTGAATCTTTTCGATGGTTTCGCGGAATTTGTCCTTTTCCTTCATGATTTTTTCAAGTTCCACGGTAATATGCAGAATTTCCTCAAAGGAAACATCGTCCTTGTCGCGCACGGTCTTTATATTCGATTCCAGTTCATGAAGCTTGCCGCTGAAATTTTCCAGCCCCAGGATAAGGGCGTTTGATTTGACCGCGTGAACGGACTGGTAAATGTCTATCATCACCTCGTGGGCGGAAAGCTTCTTGTTTTTCAGCACGTCGTTGATGCGCTCAAACTCGTATTCGGTATCTTCGATAAAATCGTTGAATACCCTGGGCTCCACCTGGACAACCTCAAAGAGCGAGCGCATCTCCGCTTCACGTTTGAGTTCTTCCTCGTCAAGCCGCTTCTGCAGCTGTTTCGCTGTGGTAACATCCTCAAGGGTTCCCAGAATAAAATACTCGTCATTGCCCCGGTCTATTGTGGCAAAACTGCTGCGGAGGATTTTTTCGGCGCCGTCGATCTCGTTCACATAGGCAAACTCGGAAATGGGATTAATCTCTTCCAGCATCTTCGCTTCAAAGGAACGCTTCAACACCATGGTAAAGTAGTCTTCAAGGGTATCCCGTTCCTTTGCCGTAACGGAAGAAGACAGGATGTCGGGGAATTTTCTCCCCTGCAGTTCATCCAGGGACAAAACATCTTCCAGGGCCTTTGAATAGGCCGGCTGGATGCGGTATTCATTGTCCATAAGAAAGAGGCCGACCTTGAGGTTGTCCTTCATAACGGCGATCTCGTCCCGTTCGGTTTTCAATTCCTTCGTAAGCTGTTTAACCCAGCGGTCTTTGAGCACCCGTATCTGTTCGTAGACGATGGTCAGCACCAGAACCAGAATATACACGGCGATAATACGCAGGGCTATGGGAGGAGTGTAATTGAACCCCGCGAGGCCGGAAACAAAGGTGGCCGCCGCGATTCCCCCCAGAAGCAGCCCCGACAGGAGGAGGCCGACTTTCATCCCCAGAATAAAAACGGCAAGAATGGGATACGCGTAAATCCACAATCCGGCAAAGCCCTGCTCGCCGCCGCTTGCGACAAGAAAGGCGCACAGCCCGCAGAAAGGCGCCATGGGAATAAGCCCCGATATGACAAAGGGAACTTTTGTTCTGAGAAGGAATATGACGGTAATACAGGCGGCCCCAAGGACAATATCTATGATGCCCCGTACAATATTGCCTTCGAGTATAACGGTAATTCCGAAGCTGACAAGAAAAGACGCCCCAAAAGCAAGCGCCACGTTGTAGATGACATAGCGCAGCATATCTTCCAGCACCGCTTCGGCGCGGGGATTTTCGAATTTATCGCTTGTAAGGAGACGTAATATTCTGTCGCCTTTTTTTGTCATGAATCAAAGTCCTCCCTTGACCGCCTCAATGGCAATGGAGAGTGTAAAGACGCTGTCGTCAAAAATGGTAAAGGGAATGCAGATGATCCGCGCCTGGGAATTGGGCCATTTGATGGAATGTTCTTTCCCTTCCACGATGGTAGGCAGGGAGATGACCAGCCGGAAACTCTCTTCCAGCCCCTTTTTGGCGTTTCCCGCGATGATGTTGACAATCTCCCCTATGGCGTCCACTACCTCGGTATCAAGCTGGGTATGGCTGGAACCGGTAAGGATGGCCGTAAGCCTCATCGCCAGTTCCTTTTTCATGGAAATAACGACCGCCCCCCGGGCCTCCCCGGTAAGGCCGATTACCGCGGAAATGTCCCATTCGTTGATAGTATTCGTTTCCGCAAAATACGGACGATCTTCCTTGAGTTCGGCCCCCACAAATTCCTTGAAAACATTCTTGCACACGTCTATGAACGGCTGTATATATTTTTCCACAGCAATCCCCCTATATTGTAATTTTGGACATTTTCTCCGCGAAAATCTTTTCGTTGACGGGCTTGATGATATAATCGGTAGCGCCGTTTTTGAGCGCCTCAATGACATTGTACTTGGCAGCCTCGCTTGTCACCATAATAATGGGCAGATTTTTATACTGTTCCATGGCGCGCACTTTTTTCAGAAAATCAATACCGGAAAGTTCCGGCATGTTCCAGTCAAGCAGCACCAGGTGAACCTGATTGTCCGCAAGCATATCCAGCGCCTCCCTGCCGTTTCCCGCTTCCAGAAACTGACAGAGAATTTTTAACTGGGAAAAGGTATTTTTTACGATATTACGCATGATGCGTGAATCATCAACAACCAGAACCGTTTTCATCCCTGATCCCTCCTTTATAAATATGGAACGGTTCAAAAATCCGGCAGTCCGAAGGGACTGTGATTTTGAGACCATCTTTTATCTTATATTATCATAGAGTTGAAAAACGACGCAAGACAGATCGGCAATTTATGTTCTGGAAAGAATGTAACCACCGGCCTTAGGGGCAACAGGGAAAAGGACGAAACAGAAGTGAAAACGGGACTGCCGGAGACAGGCAAAGTCCACTTGTTTTTACCGGCAAAATACCGCATAATAAGGCCGGCATCAAAACCCGGTTGGCGCGCGGACGCTGCCTTCGGAAAAATGACGCCGGGAAAACAGGCCGGAAACGCGGTTTCCCCAAAAAATCCAGGACTGTCCTTTCAAAACTGAAATTTTGAAAGGGCCTCGGGTCTTCCGTATGGCTGTTTCGGATACCGGCGCCAGTGAGCAGCCGGTCGAACTGGATATATCTTCCCTCATGGCGTTAAAAAAAATGCCGGTGGACATTTTTGACGGAATTTATGTGGGAGAAGTCAAAACCGAAGCCCTGACCCTGTGCATTGACATACGCCATTTCAGCAAATTTCTCCGCGACAACGACGAGACCGCCGTTTTTACCCTGATAAAGGAATTTACCTCCAACTTTCTCTCCTGCGTGAACCAGTTCGGGTATAACTGTTCGTATTACAAACTCGTCGGAGACGGGGCCATAGTTATTTGGGATACGTCGACGGACGGCAACATAAAAGAGGCCCTCCTGGTATTCGACTCCTTTACGGATTTCTCCAATGAATACCTTTTTGCCTCATACCCGGATCTGGGGCTGGCCGGGGCGCTGGTTCTGGAGAAGGTTTTCAAATACGAAATTTCCGCCGAAACGTCGGGGTTGAAATACCGCGACTATGTCGGGTACGGCATCAACCTTGCCTGCCGCCTGCAGACCCTCGCGAAAAAAGACGAGCTTATCCTCAACTCGCGTCTTGTACAGGACGGCCGCATCCCCCATGAGACACAAAAATCAAAACAAACCCACATGCAGTTTCTAAAGGGCATGCGTGAAGAAGACAGAACCGCGCTCTACCTCTACAGACATACGGACCCGCAGGGCAGAATGGATTAACGCGCGGACAATCGCGCTTTCCCAAAAGCGCGAGCACGCTACGGAATCAGCGCGCTTTGCAAAGGCGGCAGTTGTTCCGGCTTTGCGGAAGACGCCGGCCGCGGCGCCAGGCCGCCTGTCAGTTCCCTGAATTCCTTTTCGTCCAGGGTTTCCTTTTCAAGAAGAAGGCCCGCGATCTTTTCAAGCAGGCTCCTGTTTTCCGTGAGTTTTCCCTTTGCCAGAATGTAGCGTTCTTCCACCGTGCGGGCAATCTCCTCGTCAATATACTGCTGGGTTGCCTCGGAATATTCGCGGTGGAATACCGGCTCCTGAAGCTGGGTTCCCATCATGCCCGTCCCGCGCTGGGTCAGGGCCACATGCCTGAAACGGCCGCTCATGCCGTAGTCGGTGATCATCTTCCTTGCTATATCCGTCGCCTTGGTAAGATCGTTGGCTGCGCCGGTGGAAATTTCGCCCAGAACAAGATCCTCGGCGGCGCGGCCGCCCATGAGCACGTCGATGCGGCCCAAGAGTTCTTCTTCGGTAACGATGTAGCGGTCCTCAACCGGCATCTGGAGGGTATAGCCCAAGGCGCCGAAACCGCGGGGAACAATTGAAATCTTCTGCACCGGATCGGAGCGCGGGGTAAGGGCGGCTATCAGCGCGTGGCCTGTTTCGTGATACGCTATTACCCGGCGCACCTCGTCCGACATGACGCGGTTTTTTTTCTGAAGCCCCGCCACGGTCTTTTCGATGGCCTCCTCGAAGTCCTTCTGGGACACCAGCTGCCGGCCCCCGCGAACGGCGAGCAGCGCCGCCTCGTTGACGATGTTGGCAAGATCCGCACCGACAAAGCCGGAGGTTCCCCGTGCCACGGCGGCAAGATCGACCTGGGGGGAAAGTTTAACCGCCTTTGAATGAATGCGGAGTATTTCTTCCCTGCCCTTGAGATCGGGCCTGTCCACCAGAACCTGCCTGTCAAAGCGGCCGGGACGCAGAAGCGCAGGATCCAGCACGTCGGGCCTGTTGGTGGCCGCCAGTATGATGAGGCCGCTTGTGGCGTCAAAGCCGTCCATTTCAACAAGCAGCTGATTCAGCGTCTGCTCGCGTTCGTCGTTTCCCCCCGCCATGTTGTTGATGCGGCTCTTGCCTATGGCGTCAAGCTCGTCGATAAAAATAATGCAGGGCGCCTTGTCGCGCGCCTGCTTGAAAAGATCCCGCACCCGCGCCGCGCCGACGCCGACAAACATTTCCACAAAATCCGCGCCGCTCATGCGGAAAAACGAGACCTCCGCCTCCCCCGCCACGGCCCTGGCAAGGAGGGTCTTCCCCGTTCCCGGAGGCCCTACCAGCAGCACCCCCTTGGGGATCTTTCCGCCTATATCGGTGTACTTCCGGGGATTTTTGAGAAAATCAACCACCTCGACAAGCTCTTCCTTGGCCTCGTCCACGCCCGCCACATCGTTAAAGCGGGTAACAATATCCCCCTCGGCGACTATTACCGCCTTGTTCTGGCCCACCGAAAGCACATTGCCCCCCATATTGCCCAGCCGTTTCATGAAGAAACGCCAGATGAAGATGAAGAAGGCAATGGGAAGCACCCAACTGAAGATGATGTTGAGTATAGTGCTTCCTTCCCGCGAAACCGCGTAATAATTGACGCCCTTTTCGTCCATCAGACTGATGATACCCGGATCGTTAAGAGGCACGGTCCGGTACACCGCTTCAGGCTGCGCATAGCCCCCCCTGAAAGGCGGCGGATTCTGGCGGGCGGTGGAACCCCGGTTAAGGGCGGTAGCGGTAAAGCCGGTATAATAGGCATCGGTCATTTCCACCCGTTTGATCTCGCCGTTTGCGATCTTCGTCTTGAATTCGGAAAAATCTATGGTGGGATTTACCCTGCTGAGGAACACATAATTGAAAAGACTCAGGCCTATGATAAGAACAAGGATATATACGATGGAAAATTTCCACCCGCCAAAGGGCTTTAAATCCGGCAGTTTGGGACCGCCAAAGGGAAAACGGGGACCATCCTGATTCGGTTTTTTCCCTTTTTGGGGATCTTTGGGCCTGAAATCGCTCATCAATATGCTCCTCCGGAGAGATACGCCATTCCCCGTGGGAACATCCGTAACCCGGCACGGGTTTTTGAAGCTCCCCTATTACTAATATCTATCTTTTGAAGGGATATTTCAATATACTGCCGCTATCATGACCGGACAGGAATTACTTTACAGGCTCAATTCCGCGAAATGTGCCGCGGTTTTTGGAGAACTCTACGGAGAAAACGGGGTCGAAGCGGCGCGCCTCCGCTACGCCGCCCTTGTGGGGGGAATGCTGGACGGTTCTCCGGAAGGATTTCCCCGCTCGCGGTTTCCCGAAACATCGGGAGACATGAGGCTCTTTACCGCCGCCGGACGCACGGAACTGGGGGGCAATCATACGGATCACAACCTTGGCAAGGTTCTGGCCGCTTCCATCCAGATGGATCAGGCCGCCCTGGTATGCCCCCGGAACGACAATATCGTTTTTTACCGTTCCGAAGGCTACCCCGACGTAATGGTCGATCTTTCCGATCTTTCCGCCAGACAGGACGAAAAGGGCACGACCGAGGCGCTGGTACGCGGCATAGCCGCCGAATTTGCCGCGCGGGGGATAAGGCTGAAGGGCTTTTCGGCCAACGCCGCCTCGACGGTGCTTCCCGGTTCGGGGCTCTCTTCCTCCGCGGCAGTGGAAGTGCTGTTTGGCCGCGTCTTTGACGCGCTGTACGGCGGGGGAAAACTGAGCGCGCTGGAAATTGCCCAAATAGGCCAAAAAGCCGAAAACGTCTACTTCGGGAAGCCCTGCGGCCTCATGGATCAGACCGCCTGCGCGTCGGGAGGAGCCGTCGCCATTGATTTCGGGGACGCCGCGCATCCTCTTGTGACAAACATCGGCTTCAACCCTGAAGAGGCGGGCTGGACCCTCTGCGTCGTGAACACGCGGGGAAGCCACGCCGATCTTACCCCGGATTACGCCGCCATTCCAGGCGAGATGAAGGCCGCCGCCGCCTTTTTCGGCGGGACCGTCCTCCGGGAGATCGACAGGAAACAGGTAACAGCCCGCGCCGCGGAGCTGAGGAAGGCCCTGGGCGACAGGGCGCTCCTCAGGGCCCTTCACTTCTTTGACGAAAACGACAGGGTAGACGCCATGACGGCGGCGATTGGGGACATGAACCGCGCCGCGCCGGGCGAGGACAAGCAAAGGGCCTTTGGCCGTTACCTTGATCTGGTAAACGAATCGGGCAATTCTTCCTGGGAGCTTCTGCAGAATGTCTATTCCCCGAAAAATCCGGCGGAACAGGGGATAAGCACGGCCCTTGCCCTTACCCGAAATTTCTTCCGTTCACATCCGGGCGAAACGGACGGCGGAAACGGGTCCCTCCCCTCCTCGAGGCCCGCCTGCCGCGTACACGGCGGAGGATTCGCCGGCGCCATACAGACGTACCTTCCCCAGGACGAACTGGAGATGTACCGCCGGGAAATGGAGGCGGTATTCGGCGCGGGTTCGGTTACGGCGCTCCGCATCAGGCCCATAGGCGCGGCGGAACTTGCGCTGTAAAAACGGATATGCCGGCAGACCGGCTCAAACGGCGCAGGCCTGTCCGCGTTCGAACAAACGGACGCTCCCCTGATCCGGCGTTTGGGGTAACGCCGATTAACCTGCGGCTACTCGGCGCTACCCTGGGCAAAGTCCCCGCCCCCGGCGTGTTCCCTGGCATAGCGGAGGGCGGCGTCAAAGCCGGGAACCCCGCCGGTGGCGCCGAGTTTTGTGACGTTGAAACCCGCCACCACATTGGCGAAGATTCCGGCGGCGCGGGGCGGCCATCCTTCAAGAAGGCCCCGGATAAAGCCGCCCACAAAGGAATCCCCGGCGCCTGTGGTATCAACGGGCCTGAATTCGGCAAAGGCGGGAATGGTCCATTCATCCCTGAAATCCGTAATGTAGCAGCCCCCGGCCCCAAGTTTTACCACAAGCAGCTTCAGGCGGAATGGGGCAAGTGAGTCCCGTATGCCGGACAACTCCCCCTGGCCCGTCAAAATAACGGCTTCATCGTAACTGGGCATGAACACGTCGGTCTCCCGCAGCATGGGGTCAAGGAGTTCCCGCCAGTACGAGGCGCCCAATGCGGAATTGCCGCATGAGGTATCCGCGAACGTGGTTTTTCCAAGGCCGCGGGCCCGCCTGAAAAGCGCCGCCGCCCCTCCCCTGTCCATGGCCTTCATGCACATGGCGCTTCCGAAGTAGACCATGTCCGCCTGATCTATCAAACGGGAAGGAATGTCGGGGTAATCAAAGACGGAAGTCAACTCGTCGCTCAGCGCGAAGTGGCGCTCCCCGCCCGGCTCTATCAAAATATAGGAAACGACCGTACCCAGGGAAGGATGGCGGACCATGCCGCCGGTATCAACCCCCAGTTCGTCAAGCCGTTTCATGATGAAATCGCCGTTTGCGTCCCTGCCGACAAGGCCGGAAAGGACCGCCGGAACACCCAGTTTGGTCAGAGTTACCGCCACGTTAAGGGCGTCCCCGCCCGTTGAAACCGCGGGATTTTCGATAAAACAGATGTCTTCTTCCAGAATGGTTTTGGGAATGGGCCTCAGGGGAACGTCGCACACGGCAAGGCCCGCGCAGAGCACCTTCCTCTTCATGATCAATACTTGTTGTCGCTGCCGAAAATCCGCAGCTTCTTTACGGCGGCCTCATACATGGCCTGTTCGGCCTTTTTGTTCAGATCGGTGTAGGCCAGCGAAGATTCTTTTCTTACGGTATTGACCGCGGCGGTGATAATATCGGTGTAGATATTCACCTTGCGGATACCTCCCTCTATGCAGTTCCTGAAATCGTCGTCCGAAAGGCCGCTGCCGCCGTGGAGAACCAGGGGCCGGCTCACTTTCGCGCGGATGGCGGCAAGCCGCCGGAGATCCAGTTTGGGAGTCTCGCGGTATTCACCGTGGACGGTGCCTATGGAAACGGCCAGAAAATCGGCGCCCGATCTTTCGACAAATTCGGCGGCCTGGCCGGGATCGGTGTAGATGTTCCCGCCTTTGACCCCTTCGCCTTCGTCAAGCCCGCCGACTTTGCCCAGTTCACATTCAAGACCGGCCCCCATGGCGTGGGCGGCTTTCGCGATTTCGGCGCTGTCCCGTATGTTTTCCTCGTAACTCAAAAGTGAACCGTCGTACATCACCGAGCCGAAACCGGCGCGGAGGGCCCGCATGATGGTTTTGTAGGTGTAGGTGTGATCCAGGTGAACGGCGACGGGAACCTTCGCCTTCGCCGCGGCGTCAAGCAGGAGGGGGGCAAGCCAGTCAAAATCGCTGTACGCAAGGAGGCCTTCGGCCGTTCCTATGATGATGGGGGAACGGCAGTCGTCGGCGGCGCGTATATAGGCGCGTATCATCTCCAGGTTTACCCCGTTGAAAAAGCCCGCCCCGTAGCCGCGTTTTTGCGCGTCGGCAAGAATTTCCGCCATAGTGTAAAGCGCCATGTTATTTTCCTTCCAGAATAAGAAGCGTCTTTGGATCGAGCCTTAAACCCATGTGTTCGGGGTTAAAGGTGTCCCTGTCCTTGGGAACCGAAAGCTCTATATGATCGGATCTGGGTTCAAGGATGATGATCACGTCAACAAGATCCTCGTAACCGGCGATGACAAGGGGTATGTTCCGCCTGTCGTACAAGGCATTCCCCTTCACCGTGCAGCTGTACCAGATTTCAAGCCCCAGATCGCGGGCAAATTCCTTTACCTTTTCGAAACGTTCCCTGCCGGAACGGTAAAAATCAAAACCGTCTATGATGACAGCTTCGGCCTTGACCCCGCCGTCCACGATAAGCGCCCTGAGACTCTTCCGTATCTGATCGTCGGTTATGCCGTCCTGGTTGAAATTGAGGAGCACGCGGTTCCTTACAATTTCGTCCCGCACGTCGCCTGCGTTTTCCAGGTTTTTCTTTTTGATAATCTCGTCAAAAATATCCGCGTACCAGGCAAGCACATAATCGCTGTGCTGGTTAAAGGAAACGTGTATCACCTTTTTCCCCTGGAGCAGCTTGTCAAGGGCAAGCTGTACAAGCACCGACGTTTTTCCCACGCCGCTTTGGGACGCGATAATCCCCGCTTCTCCCGCCTTGAGCCCGCCATGAATGGACTTCTCGAATATCCGCACCGGACTGCGCTGTATCAATTCCTTCTTGACCAATTTCTTCCTCCGAAAATAAAATTTACCGGCCGGCTTCTTTTTTCCGTTTTTCCATATAGTCCCTGATAAGGGCCTCGGAAATACTCTGGGGAACCTTTCCGTACTTTTCAAATTCCATGGTAAACTCCGCCTTGCCTTGGGTAAGGGAACGGAGCACCGTTGAATAGCCGAACATTTCGCTCAGGGGAACTTCGGCCTCCACGCGGGAAAAGGTTCCGTCTTCGGTAGACGCCGATATGATGCCGCGCCGCTGGTTGATGGAGGCAAAGATGTTTCCCTGGAATTCCGTCGGGCCTTCCACGGAGACCTTCATGATGGGTTCCAGAATGCAGGGCTTTGCCTTGCCGTAGGCTTCGCGGAAGGCGCCGATGGCGGCAAGCTGAAAGGCGATATCCGAAGAGTCCACCGGATGGCTCTGACCGTCGTTGATGACGCAGCGTATGTTGACGATGGGAAAACCGATGAGGCTGCCCTTTTTGAGGGCTTCCTTGAACCCCTTGTCGCAGCTGGGGATAAATTCGCTGGGAATGGAAGCGCCCTTGATCATGTCGACAAATTCGTAATCGCCTTCCGGCCAGGGTTCCATGTAGCCTGAAACACGGCCGTACTGGCCTGAACCGCCGGTCTGCTTCTTGTGGGTGTAGTTGAAATCGGCCCTGGCGGTAATCGCCTCGCGGTAGGCCACCTGGGGCATGCCGGTTTCCACTTCGCAGTTGTATTCCCGCTTCATCCTTTCGATATACACGTCAAGATGAAGTTCCCCCATGCCCCTGACGATAGTCTGGTTTGATTCGGGATCGACATAGGTCTGAAAGGTGGGATCTTCCTTGGTAAAGCGGTTAAGGGCCTTTGCCATTTGATCGGCGGATTTTTTGTCTTTCGGATCAATGGCAAGGGAGATAACCGGTTCAGGCACAAACATGGAGGACATGGCGTAGTTGAGACCGCCCCCGCAGAAGGTGTCCCCGCTGGCGCAGTCTATGCCAAAGAGGGCCACAATATCGCCGGGGGAGCCTTCGTTAATATCTTCCATATTGTCGGCGTGCATGCGTACAAGACGGCCCACCTTGAATTTCTTCCTGGACCTGGTGTTGACAAGCTCGCCGCCTTTCTTGAGGGAACCCTGGTAGATCCGCACATAGGTAAGCTGTCCGTACTGCCCGTCTTCCAGTTTGAAACCCAGGGCGACAACGGGACTTTTTCCGTCGGCGGAAAGCTCTTTCCGCTCCTCGCCCCTGTCAAGATCCAGCGCGTAGTTTTTTACCTCGACAGGATTGGGAAGGTAATGGTTCACCCCGTCAAGCAGGGACTGCACCCCCTTGTTCTTGTAGGCGGACCCCACCATGACGGGGACAAATTTTTCTTCCAGCGTCCCCCGGCGTATGGCCGTACGGACAAGTTCTTCGGGAATGTCGCCGCCGGAAAGGTAAAGTTCCGCAAGCTCGTCGGAGAACATGGAGACCGCGTCAAGAAGCTCCTCGCGGTATTTTTCCGCGTCAGGGACAAGGTGGGAAGGAATTTCCGCGTAACGGATCTCTTCCCCCTGGTCGCCGTCAAAATAAACGGCCTTCATGGAAACAAGATCCACCAGGCCTTCAAGTTTATCCTCAAGCCCTATGGGAATCTGTATCATCACCGCATTAAGACCCAGCTTTTCCCGGAGCTGCATGCTTACCTTGAAGGGATTCGCCCCGGTGCGGTCGCACTTGTTGATAAAGGCGATGCGGGGCACATGGTAGCGTTTGAGCTGCCTGTCCACAGTAATGGACTGGGACTGAACGCCGCCGACGGCGCAGAGCACAAGCACCGCCCCGTCCAGCACCCGAAGGCTCCGTTCCACCTCTATGGTAAAATCGACGTGTCCGGGCGTATCGATAAGATTAATCGTGTGATCCTTCCATTCGACCTGGGTAGCGGCCGACTGTATGGTAATGCCCCGCTCCCGTTCAAGCTCCATGTGATCCATGGTTGCCCCCACTCCGTCTTTTCCCCTGACTTCGTGGATGGCGTGAATTTTGTTGCTGTAAAACAGAATGCGCTCGGACAATGTGGTCTTTCCCGAATCGATGTGGGCGCTGATCCCTATGTTCCGCATCCTGGTAATATCAAATCCCATATTTCTCATTACTCCTTGGGGAAATATGCCAAAAAAGGCATGTATATGGCGGAATATAGCA
>JAIRXH010000121.1 GCA_031268385.1 Treponema sp.
AACCCGGTTGGTTACCAAACAAGTCTTGCGATTTTTCAGGCTAAAGCCAAGCTTTAGCCTTACAAAATCGCGTTTTGAAGCGGAATTTGTTCAATAACTGAAGTTATTGAACAACTCTAGTATCTCAGGCAGGCCTGAAACATACAATAGATACAGGGATGTCCGTTGTCCAGGACGCCGCTTCCTTTCCGACAAAAAATACCACAGGCATATCCACAGGCCGCGTATGACGGTAACAATGCTGACGGCGGCCCAGACACCGTAAAGGCCAAGGCTGGTCCTCGAAAGCGCGTAGGCGAGGACAGGTTTTGTCAGGTTGGCAAGCACGCTGGCCAGGGAAGGGGGAATGGTTCGTCCCGTTCCCTTGAAGGCGCCGGCGCCTACGCCTTCCAGGTTCATGGGAAGCTGCGCGAAGGCAAAAATGCGGAGGTAGATGACCCCCAGCCTTGTCAGCGCGGGATCGGGAAGGAAAAGGGAAAAAACAAAACCGCCCAGGCTCCAGAGAAAGAGGGCCACCAGAACGCCCCAGACTGTCATGATAACAAGGGAAAGCCTGACGCTTCTGGCTATACGGTCCCATTTTCCTGCGCCGTAATTCTGGCCTATGAAGGCAACCATCGCGGAGCTGAAGCCTCCCCCTATAAGCCAGGAAAGGGATTCTATCTGCGAGCCTATTTTGCTTACGGCCACCGCGTCCGCGCCGAAGGAGGTTTCGACCCGCGATGTCGCCATGGCAAGCAGGCAGAACGCTATGCTTTCGACGCCGATGGGAAGGGACCATGTGAGTATCGAAAACATCCTGGATTTTTCGGGCCGTATTCTGAACGAAAAATGTTCGAACGGCCGCCCCCTGTAAAAGACGACGCCCCAGAGCGTAAGAAGCGCCACCAGAACCTGGGAAATAAGCGTCGCGGCGGCGGCCCCCGTTATTCCCATGTTCAGGGTGAAAATAAAAAAAGGATCAAGGACAACATTAAGAAGGAGCCCCGCGCCCCCCAGGATAAAGGGAGTTCTGGAATTGCCCGAACCGTTAAACACGCCGATAAGGCAGTTGGATATGAAAGTTGCGGGCATGCCGAAGGAAACGACCAGAAGATAGCGCGCCGCGTCGGACGCCACGTCCGCTTCCCTGAACCGGAAAAAACCGATAAGGCTGCGCCTTAGAACAATGGAGCACAGGGCGAAAACAACGCCTGTCGCGGCGCCCATGAAAAGGGCGTTTTGGGCAAAAGCCAGCGCGGCCTTTTTGTCGCCCCGTCCCAGCGACTGGGCAACGCCTATTTCGGCTCCCATTCTGCCTATGAGGATGAAACCAAATGACAGCCACATGTACATGCCGGCCGCGCCGGCCGCGGCCACGGCTCCGCTTCCCACCCTGCCGAGCCAGAACATGTCGGTAAGGTTGTAGGCCATCTGTACAAACTGGGTACCCATAATGGGAACGGCGACAACAAGCAGCTTGCGGACAATGCCGCCTTCTGTAAGATCGAAGGTTCCCGTGTTCCGGCCCGCGCCGTCTTTCTCCATGATGCTCCCGGTATCAGGGACGAGTTTAAATTTTATCGTATAAAATTTAAACTCCCCTCTATGGATTACGATTGCATTGTCGCGGGCGGCGGCCACGCGGGCATAGAGGCGTCGCTGGCCGCCGCCAGACTCGGCCTTTCAACACTCCTTGTCACCCAGAACCCCGACCGTATCGGGGCGCTTTCCTGCAATCCCGCCGTAGGAGGCCTTTCCAAGGGGAATCTTGTCCGGGAGGTTGACGCCCTGGGCGGCGAAATGGGGAAGCTCATCGACAAAACCATGATACAGTACCGCGTCCTTAACCGTTCCCGGGGACCCGCGGTTCAGGCGCCCAGGGCACAAGCCGACAAACTGGCCTATCAGTCGGCGGCGCGCCGTGCGCTTGAAAACCAGAAGGGCCTTGCAATCTTCATGGATACCGTGACGGATCTCCTGGTCTCAGGCGGCGGGCGGGAAGTTCGTGGCGTCAGAACCATACGCGGATACAGCATTTCCGCCGCAACCGTGATCATCGCGGCAGGTACCTTCATGGAGGGAAAGATCTTCATAGGCGAATACGAAGCGGACGAAGGCCGCCTTGGCGAGGAGGCGGCGCTGGGCCTTGGGCGCAGCCTCAGGCGGATGGGCTTTCCCATGGGGCGCTTCAAAACGGGAACGCCCGCCCGCGTCGCCGGAGACTCAATCGACTACGGCAGGATGGAAAGGCAGGACGGGGAAGCGCCCGCTCCCTTTTCCTTCGACGTTGAACCGGGAACAGCGCCCGCCTGTCCGTCTCTTCCCTGCTGGATAACCTGCACCACCGGGGAAACCCACAGCATCATCGCGGCAAACATACACCGTTCCCCGCTTTACGGCGGAAAAATATCCGGCATAGGCCCCCGCTATTGTCCGTCCATTGAAGACAAAGTGGTCCGTTTTCCCGAGAGGGACCGCCATCATGTGTTTGTTGAACCTGAAGGACTTTACACAAACGAAATGTACCTTAACGGCCTTTCAAGTTCGCTCCCCGAAGATGTACAGGCGGATTTTATTCATAGCATCCCCGGCCTGGAAAAAGCCCGCATAACAAGGCCCGCCTACGCCGTTGAATACGATTATCTTGATCCCCTTGACCTTTATCCGTCGCTTGAGTCCAAGCGCCTTTCGGGCCTCTTGACGGCCGGACAGACCAACGGCAGTTCCGGCTACGAGGAGGCGGCGGCGCAGGGAATTATCGCCGGCATTAACGCCGCGATGAAACTGAGGGGAGAAGCGCCCCTGGTGCCGGGCCGGGCCGAGGCCTACATCGGGGTCCTTATAGACGATCTTACCACGGTGGGAACGAAGGAACCCTACCGCATGTTTACCAGCCGCGCCGAACACCGTCTCATGCTGCGCCACGACACGGC
>JAIRXH010000127.1 GCA_031268385.1 Treponema sp.
CTTCTGCTTTTTTTCCGGCTTGTGCCCGTCTTTTCCCAGACAAGGCCCGACGCGCTGGTGGAGTACCGCAACGGCAATTATGAACAGGCGGCGGCAATCTGCAGAAACGAGATTGCCGCCAGCCGGAACAACCTGGAAGCTCACGTGGTACTGTGCTGGAGTCTTCTCAGGCTTGACCGGTACGGGGAAGCGATGAATTATGCCCGCGCGGGGCTTGCTCTCAGCCGTTATGACGCGAGGATCGTCGAAATTCTTGGGGAAATCAACTACTACGAGGGAAAAAACGACGAGGCGCTACAGTACTTTCAGGAGTATATCAATCTGGCTCCCGAAGGGGCGCGCATAGAGATGGTCTATTACTTTATCGGGGAAATTTACATACGGCTGGGCCGTTTCAGGCATGCCGATATTGCCCTTTCCACGGCGGTTCATTGGGCGCCGGGGAACGCCGCCTGGTGGACAAGGCTTGCGTACGCCAGGGAAAACGCCGGGGACCTTGCCGAGGCCGTCACCGCCTATGAACGGGCGCTTAACCTCAATTCACAACTGGCCGACGCCCGCCGGGGTCTTGACCGGGCGCGGCAGGCGCTGAACCGCTAGGGCAACGATGCCTTCCTTCTATATTTATACCCTTGGCTGCAAGCTCAACCAGCTTGAAAGTGAAGCCGTTGCCGCCGCCTTCCGCCTGCGTGGTTTTACCATCCTTGACCGGCCTTCGGGGGCCGACATCCTTGTCGTGAACACCTGTACCGTTACCTCAAAAGCCGAACAGAAGGCCCGGCGCGTACTGCGCGGGCTGCTGCGGGATCATCCCCTGCTTCCCCTTGTTGTTACCGGCTGTTATGCCCAGCTTGAAAGCGCCGCCCTTGGGGAACTGGAGAGCTCATCCGGAAGGCCTCCGGGGCGTTTTTTCGTGGTTCCCGGCGACAAAAAAGACGCCCTGCTTGATCTGCCGCGCCTTGCGGAAGGGGAAAAGGACGCAGAGGGCATCGCCGAGGCGGTTGCCGGATGGGCCCGCGCGCTTTCCCTTTCCGGTCCCCTTTCCGGCGGCCGTTTCCGCTTTGTTCCCGGCGTTTTTTCCTTTCATTCACGGGGTTTTCTCAAGATACAGGACGGCTGCGACCGGCGCTGCGCCTACTGCCGGGTAAGCGCGGCAAGGGGGCCCTGCACAAGTCTTGACGCGCGGGAGGCCCTCGCGGCCCTCGCGGCCATGGAAGAGCGGGGAATGGCCGAGGCGGTGCTGACCGGGGTGAATATCAGCCAATACAGGGGAAAGGATCCTTCGGGCCGGGCGCTTTCCCTTTCCGGCCTCATTGACTACCTCCTTGCAAACACACACGCCATACGGCTCCGTCTTTCATCCCTGGAGCCTGAAACGGTGGACGGTGATTTTATCCGCGTTCTGGGGCACCCCCGGATAAGGCCCCATTTTCACCTTTCCGTTCAGTCCGGCAGCGGGGGAATCCTCGCAGGCATGGGCCGCCCCTACGGTCCCGCCGAGGTCGAAGCCGCCGCCGCCCGGCTCCGTTCGGTAAAGGACGATCCCTTTCTGGCCTGCGACATCATCACCGGCTTTCCCGGCGAAACCCGCGCCGAATTTGAAAAAACCGCCGGGCTGTGCGAAAAGCTCCGTTTTGCCTGGATACACGCCTTTCCCTTTTCCAGGAGGCCCGGCACGAAGGCCTGGTCCTATGGTTCCAGGGTCAGCGAACGGGACGCCGGGGCGCGGGTGGATATTCTTGCCGCGATGGCCAGGCGGCACAAACAGGAGTATGTAAGGCGCTGGATAAACAGGGATGTGGAGGCGGTTGTCGAAGAAAATGAAAAAAATTCCCGTTTTATACGGGTAACGTCCGATAATTATTTGAAACTTGTTCTTCCCGCCGAGGGGAAGCAGGAAGCGCCGGGCGCGTCCCTCCTCTGCCGCGTCACGGGGCTTCCCGATGCGGCGCCCTGCGGCATGACGGGTTTTGACGGAACGGCGGTAAGGAAGGTATAATAAGATCATGAAAAAGGAAAAAACACGAGGTTTTGTTTTCATGCTGGCGGCCCTTTCGGCGCTGTTTTCTTCCTGTACCGGTTTTTTTTCCACGTCTCTTGCCTCCTGGGCGCAGCGGGATCCGGCCGCGCTGATTCCGGCGGTTACCGCGGGCAATGTGAACGGTCTTGTCGACAAGGCGGCCAATGATCCGGCTCTTTCCCTTGCGGTTTTGAACCGCATACGGGAAGCGGCGGCGGGCGCCCTGGGCGCGGAAAAGACCGTTCTGCAGGCTGCCGCCATCAGGGCCGCCGTAAACGCGGCCGCGCCGGCCAGAGCGGTGCTGAATCATATTGATGAAAATACCGAAGTAGACTCCGGTAACGCCGCGGATCTTTTTACCAGCATTGTTGGCGACATCAAAAACCTTTCGCTGACCTCCGGGGCGCTGAGGGCCATACTGCCGGCCGTACCTCTTCCCGGAAATCCCGAATTCGACGCCTTTATCGGCGCCTCCGATCCTTATTGTCTGGCGATGGCCGCGGCGGTGCTCTTTGCGGACGACGCGGTGCGGAGCGGGGACGGCGCCGCGTATATAAGCGGCTACACGTCTCCCGGCGGATCTTCCCTCGCGGAGGCGCTGGCGCAGGCGGCGACGGACAGGGGAGGGGACACGCTCGGTATTCTGGGCGATTTTCTTGAGAATTTGAACCTGTCAACGTGACTGTTTCCCCGGACGGGGCGTAAGGAGTATGACAATGAGCCGGAATATGCGGCCCCTTTTTTTCATGGTTCTGTTGATCCTTGAAAGCGCTTTTCTTCCCGGTGAAACCGTGGCTCCCTTTGTCATGCCCCAGGCCCGTTTTTCCGGCATGGGTGGCATACACGCGGCGCTGGGCGATGATTTTTACTCGCTTTTTACCAATCCCGCTTCTTTTGTCGGGATAAAAAATCAATTCAGCGTTTCGGAATTGACCGTGAGCATGTACGGGCCTGTCTTCGAGATTCTTGATTTGGCGGTCAACAAGGGCAGCCTTAAAGATCTGGATCTGAGCGCGGGAATTGATGTCGGGGGGCCTCTTTCGCTGGGATGGGTTGGCCGGGGACTGGGACTGGGGATTTTCAACCGTTTTACAGGCAACGCGTCGGTAGACTCCGGAATTTCCCTTGATATTTCGGGGGAGATCTTTTTTGTGGGCGGTTATTCTTTCAGGGTGCTGGAGAGGGAAAAACACGTCCTTGACGCCGGTCTTTTGGGCAAGGGTTTTTTCCGGAACACGCTGGATCTGCAGCCTTCGCTTGTGTTCGACGGTTCCATGTTTGACAACGCCGCTTCCTTCAAAACCATTCTTGGACTGGGGCTTGATTTTGGGCTCAAATACACCTATGGGGGAAATTTCACCGCGGCGCTGGCCTGTTTTGACGCTTTTTCACCGGCCCTCGTTACCGCCTACGCTTCCTATGACGATTTCAGGAACGGGAACGCCCTTGGTCCCGGCTACTACGGGACCATAGATCCCCGGCTCGGCCTGGGTTTCAGTTACCGCGTCAGTATTCCGTTTCTTGACCGCTATATTTCCAAATTTTTGATATTGACCGACTACCGGGATTTTCTGGATCTTTTCAGCGTCATTCCGCGCAACCCCATTCTTAACATCAGCATTGGGCTGGAACTTGTCGTTCTGGAAAAATTCAGCCTCCGCGCCGGCATAGCCGACGCCCTCCCGGCGGCGGGTTTTGGCATTGATCTGAGCTTCATGAAGCTGGACTGCTCCATTTACGGCAGGGAAAGGGGGCTTGATCCGGGGATAGATTCGGTCTACGCGGTGGATGTGGGGCTTCTGTTCAGATACTGAAAAAAGAAAGACCCCGCGCGCCGCCGGAAA
>JAIRXH010000091.1 GCA_031268385.1 Treponema sp.
TCCTAAAAACGGTGCCAGGCACCCGTGCGTTTTCTCGAAGCGTCCGGGAATGTTCCCGAATCATCCGGGAAGACTCCCGGAACGTCCGGGAATGTTCCCGAAATGTCCGGGAAGGCTCCTGCTGTCCGCCTTCGGCGGACAGCTTGGGAGTTTTGCGGCGGCACAGCGCTGTGTGAGGGCGCTTTGTTGTTTGTAACCGCAAAACTCCATGCGCCATTGCCTATCCCAAACGGTGCCAGGCACCATTGCGTTTCCTCCTTCGAGGGCGAGAGGGAGGCAAGGTTACTATCGCCCCCCCCCATACATTTTGAGGGGCAATAGTAGTCGGGGAAGGAGAAAAAGATGTGTTGCTATACACATTAGTGGCCCATGTACCCTTAGTAAAGTCATATCCGTCCGTTTTACTGGGAGAACCACCATAACCTAAAGGATTGCCGCTAGTACTGTTAATAAATTTATACTTTCCAGTACTACTGTAGAGCCAAAATTTCCGGTCGTTATTTTTTAATATATTATGAATGTTGTCCTTATGGCTTTTGTTCTTCAGCCTGACTTCACTATTGTTATTGTCGAAATGGGTGCTTATAACCGGATTGAAGCCACTCATATTACTAGCAAACTGATCAAATTCCAAAATTTTAATAATTGAACCACTCAATGATTTAGTACCAACATTGCCATTGACGACAAGCCAGAGGTTGGAACCGACGTTGATATTCCCCGTCGGCAGGTCGCCATTGAAGGTCACGACGCCGTTAAGGCCAACAGTAGAAAAATTCTGCTGCTTCCATTTGTCTCCCTCAAGAACGATATTGGTCAAAGTAGCTCCCAGCGTTTTGGGTTCTGTAATTGAGGGATTAGATATCTTCGCGTTCGTAATAGAGATACCCTTGCTCAACATCCAGAGGGCGAGGTCGCCGGAGAGGGTGGCGGGGTTGGTGGCGATGCCGTCGGGCTGGGTGTCATCGTAGGGGACGGTGGAGGCTGCATAGCGGAAGGTACTTAGCGAATGATTTAAAGCAAGAGTATCAGCATGAGAAGAATTTATAATATTCTCTTCTATATATGCAATAACTCTAAGATTAGCCTCTCCGCCAAATAAATTAAAAGGATTTGAAATTGGAGCCTGATATCCAGCTACAAGTTTTATATTTTGCATATCTATTACAGGATAACCACTACCTTCCTTCCAGTTAATACCTAGCATCATAAAACCTTTATCTAAATCATCGGGTGTCATCATCTGAAAAGACGACTGCCCAGCACCTACACGTATGTCTGAAGTAAAGGTTGGTGTATTTAAACTTTGCAATCCAAACCCTAATAATTTTATCGGATCACTGGGATATGGCGCAAAAAATTTAAGACTATCGACTTTTACCGGAGAATTGCCTTCATTATCCAAGTAAAGTTTTCCACCGTCGGATGCAACCTTGAAGCCGGAAAATACAGTCGATCCAACAGAGAATTCGGCGAACACCTTATTGGCATTGTCTGCATGATTCAAGCTTTTTTCTACATCTTTTATCATATCCTCGCCCTTGAACACGGGGGTGATGGAGGAGGGGATGTTAAAGGTCACGCTAGCCGCGCCGGCAAGGGCGCGCTTGACACGCGCGGCCCAGCCGAACGACAGCTCTTCCAAAGTTACACCTGACGACACATTCACCGTGACATTCTTGTCAGTGATGTAGGTCGCGGGATCCACCCCGGAGAAGGTGACAGGCGACGAATTTTCCACGGAAAAGGCGCTAAAGGTTATTTCCGTAGCGGATCCAACATTAATTATTACACCGGTATTGGTTCCGCCAATATCCGAAATGCCGGCGCTGGTGGCCGCCGCGGTATAGCTTGCACGTTGAGTCAGGCCGCTTCCCACGTTCACGCTCACACCGGAACCAATCGCGGCGTTAATGGCGGCGACAAGAGCGGCATAGTCGGCATCGCTTATTTCGGCGCTTGCGTCCGAACCGGTCAGCGTCAGCCTTACGGTCTTTCCCACGAGGGAACCGGAGGTACTGACAATGACCACCGTGGGGGTCTTGTCCCTGTCCGCCAATGTGAAATTGTATGAAAGAGATACAGGCGATTCACCGGTACCCGTGCCGCTTCCGGATATGTCTTCCCCATTAATCCGTAACACAAGGGTAACGGTTTCCCCTCCGCCGCCGCCACCACTGCCAAATCCATTAACCATGGCGGAACCGGCCGGGCTGCCGCAGGCGGCAACAAACACTGCTGCCATTAACGCGCCCGCGATACGGAAGGCGCGGGAACAAAACGCGGAAACGCCGTTAGTTGTAGTGGAGGAAACGGAATGTGTCATGGGAGGTACCTCTTCAGGGGAAAATAAATGGTGAACGCTTTTTGTTGAAAATAAACTATCCGCGGAAACCGCGGGGGGGGGGGGGGGTAAAAGATGTGCTGCTGCTCTTGGTATATCCGCAGTCTTTTGTCATGGAACTATATTACCCGCCAATAAAAAAAATGTCAAGCAAAAAAAGGTGCCTGGCACCAAAAAACAAGATAAACGGCAAAACCAACTGTTACGGGAAGGGCTATGTTATCGTAATCTTCAAGGGGAAGGGCCTCTACCGAAGCGGCGGTAAGCGCGGCGACAAAAGCCGTGCGGTAATCGGGTACCGCCCGGTACGCCGAGACAAATACGGCGGTAAAGCAGGCCAGGGAACCTTCGACGCTCTTGCCGCAGAGGAAGGCGGGCCGCAGCCGGCCAAAAAATTTTCCCACAAGGCTGGCGAAGCCGTCGCCGAAGGCCAGTGCGTAAATGGCGATGGATGCGGCGGGGGAAGGGTACAGGAGCAGGGCGAGCATTGCCCCAAGCCCAAGGGTAACAGGACCCATGACAAAATGTCCCATGTCCCGTGTGCGGGACGCCATGCCGGTAAGGGACGAAACAAGGGGAACTTTCATTCCCGCAAGACGGAGGTATTCCATGCAGGCGTAACCCAATGTGCCCGCCGCGAGGAAAAGCACCGTTACCGGCCGGTTAACGGCGGCCATGGAAGGACTGAGCGCGATAAGAAAATGGATCGATTTCCTGATAATTTCAGTCTTGAGTTCATCCAGCGACGGCAGGTATCCGGCAAAACTCCTTTCCATGCCTTTTTAATAGCAGATTCCGTGCCAATCGCATAAAAACCCGGCCTGCCGTATTCCCTCTCTTCCAAGTGCTTGTATTACAATGAATTACATAAAAGCAGCCTCAAAAAGGAATTTTCGGCTTTCCGTGTCTGTATACAATATCAGACGATACGGCAGTATAAAAAAACTATTCATCCGGCAGCCGTCCACCTTTTTCTCCATTCCACCCAGGCGATCTTCGGATAAAGACGAGGGAGGAGACAAAGAACGAAGAGGCCGCCAGCACGGCAATGACGGAGGAAAGGCCGGAACGGAGGATCAAAAAGTTGTACATTCCGTGTATGGCGGCGGCCGAAAGGAAACGCAGAATGCCGGCGGCGGGGTTGTCCCTGAAAGCGGCGGCGGCAAGACCGGCCCGGCCGCCGCACGCGCCGTGGAGAGGCGCGGCGGTAAAGGCGCGCAGCAGGGCGGCGCCCATGTTGGCCGCGCCGTAGGAGGCGGTTTCCGCCAGGGCAAAGCCCAAGCCGCCGGCCAGTCCGGCCGCGCAGCAGTCAACGCTTCCCCCCGGCGTTGTACCAAAGCCCCATTTAAGGCGTCGAAAAACGGCAAACAGGGGAAACAGTACAACAAGGCGGCTTGATTCCTCGACAAGGGCGGCGCGGAAAATGGAAGCCGGCAAATTTCCCGCCGTAAATACGCCCTTCAAGGATAATCTGCCCCCCAGAGCCGTTCCCAAAGCGGCAAAAAAACCTTCAAACAGAAAGCCCATGATTAAGGCTATAAAAACAGCGGCAATCCCGCCGATCAGGGAACAGAGAAACCATGGCAGGGAAAAGCGGAACCGGGACAGACGGAACCACAGGTACACCAGAAACGCCGGGAGGGCGGCTGTTCCCGCAAGGACAAGCAGCATTGAAACCTGCGCCATAGTCCAATCATAAATAATCAGGTAGGGTTAGGTCCATGGGTAGTATACTCCTTGTAGGCCCGAAACATTCGGGGAAGAGCAGCGCCGGTCGGGCCCTGGCGGCCGCGGGCGGATATGCCGGCGGCTTTGCCGATCTGGATGAAATTATCGAAGAACGGAGCGGGAAAAGCCCGCGCACCCTTTACCGGGAAGGAAGCGGCGTATTCAGAAAGGCCGAAGCCGAAGCCCTGCGGGCGCTTCTTGAACGTGGAACGGCGTCCGGGAAGACCCTTGTCGCCGCCGCGGGAGGGGGTCTCATAGACAACGGTGAGGCCATGGCCCTGCTCGAGAAACAGGGTAACGTAACGGTTGTGTATATTGAAGTCTCCGCAGAAACCGCCTGGAAACGGATACGCCTGTCAGCGGAAACAGGCGGGCTTCCCCCTTTTCTTGATACCGGGGATCCGGAAAAAACCCACCGCCTGCTCCACACCGGCCGGGCGGCGGCGTACCGGAAGTTTGCCGGGCTTGTCATTAACGCCGAAAACAAAAGTCCCGAAGATATTGCTTCCGCTATTTTGAAGGCATTGGCGCCCTGAAAACAATTGGCACAAAACGGGAACACATGCAAAAAACTCCGGGAAACCGGCTGTGGAAGGTTGTTTCCGTAAAGCGCCGGCAATTGGCCTTGCCGGCGCTTTACAGATTGAAGCGGAATTTGTTCAATAACTGAAGTTATTGAACAACTCTATTATTTTGCGAGCCTGTATATCTCAAGCACATCTTTCCAGTAAAGCTTTTTGAGTCCCCCCAGGGGGTTTTCCTTGCCAAAGGCGTCTTTGGTTGCCTTCCTGGCCATGACTTCGAGCTTGCTTTCATCTATGCCAAGTTCCCCAAGCGTGGACGGAAGCCCTATTCCCCGGAAGAATTCACCGAGCCTGTCAATGCCTTCCCGCACAATCGCGTCGGGGTCCCGGTAGCTGCCGTTTACTCCCATGATATTGACCGCGAACTGCACGAACATGTTGACGTTGGTTTTATAAACATAGCTCATCCAGGCCGGGGTAAGGACGGCAAGTCCCGCTCCGTGCGCTACATCGTAAATGGCCGAAAGCTCGTGTTCCATGCCATGGCAGGCCCAGTCCTGCTCCCTGCCCATGCCAACAAGCCCGTTATGGGCCACCGTACCGGAAAAACCTATCTCGCACCAGGCGTCGTAGTTTTTCGGATTCCGGTAGACAAGAGGGGCGTTTTTGATAATCGTCCTTAATACCGTCTCGCAGAGACCGTCGGTAAGGTCCGTGTGGGTAGTATTGGTAAAGTAACGCTCGAACACATGGCTCATCATGTCCGCTACGCCGTTGGCAATCTGGTTTTTGGGAAGGGTAAAAAACAGTTCGGGATTTACAATGCTGAAGACCGGGCGCAGGCGGGGACTGCCGTAACCGTATTTGAGCTGTTTTTCCTCGTTGGTAACGACCGTATCGCCGCTCGATTCGCTGCCGGCGGCCGGAATGGTCAGAACCGTCGCCACGGGCAGGGCCTTCTCGATGGCCTTGTGCTGCTCGTAGATGTCCCATACATCGCCGTCGTAGTAAAACCCCATGGCGATGGCTTTTGCCGAATCAATCGCGCTGCCCCCGCCCACGGCCAGAATAAAATCGACCCCTTCCTTTTTGCAAAGGGCTATGCCGTCATGAACCAGGGAAAGCCGGGGATTGGGCTGCACGCCTCCCAATTCCACAAAATCAATTCCGCTTTGTTTCAGAGACGCGACGATTTCGTCGTAAAGTCCGCTTTTTTTGATACTGCCGCTCCCGTAGTGAAGCAGCGCCTTTTTCGCCCGCCCTTTCAGAAGTTCACCCGTTTTTTTCTGGGTACCCTTTCCGAAAACAATTTCCGCGGGGGCATAGAAATCGAAATTTTCCATGACATTCTCCTGTAAAAATGTTGTGTATACGAGGCCGTTCAAAACCAGCCGGGTTTTGGAACAAGCTCCTGCTACTTCAAAAGACTGCGGGGGTTCACCGTAACGCCGTTCTTGTAGACGGTAAAATGAAGATGAGGACCGGTACTGAGACCCGTGCTTCCCACATCGCCTATACGTTCTCCCGTGTTCACAAGGGCGCCGGTCCTGGCCCGGATAACGCTCATGTGGGCGTAAAGGGTGCGGTAACCGGCGTGATGCGACAGTACCACATAGTTGCCGAACGAGTCGTCCCAGCCGGCGGCGGTAACACGGCCGGCCATGGCCGCCCGTATGGGAGTCCCGGCGGGGGCGCCTATGTCCATGCCGGAATGAAACTGCCGCACGCCCGTAAAGGGACTGTTCCGGTAGCCGTAGGGGGACGTGATATAGCTCCGTACCGGCCAGATAAAAAGATCCCCGTTTATTTCCTGCAGCCGATCCCATTCCATTTTGGCGCCGGGAATAAACAGCACCGTTCCCGGATGAACCGTGTCCGAAAAGAGTTCGTTTACCGCTTCAATCGCCGCCGTTTCGGCCCTGAACTTCTCCGCGATGCCCCCAAGGGTATCGCCTTTCTCCACCGTGTAGAATATGCCGTCCTGATTGGGGATACGCAGTTCCATGCCTATGGGAAGAAGCCGGGTATATTTTATGTCGTTGAGGGAAATAAGCGTATCGTTGTTAAGGCCGAAGCTCAAGGCAAGATTGCCTATTATGTCCCCCGGCTGGACCGTGTAAGAGGAACAGAGCAGCATGCGGGGACGGGAAAGGGACTCGGGTTCGGGAACCCCGGAATCGAGGCTGTCCGCTCCGCCGGTATTTTCAGGGGAAACGGGATACCCCAGTCCGCCCATGCCGTTTTCAGCCTCCGTTTCGGCGGCGGCGGCCCGGAAAAGGCCCGGCCGGGGAAGCGGAAATACAACGAGAAAACCGGCCGCCAGCGCGGCGCACACCGTCAGTCTGAGAAAAGCACAGCACTGGGATTTCAGATCAATCTGCTCAATCCACACCGGACGGCTCCACAATATTTTTTACCACACAAGGCCGATACTCTTTATCGGCATTTTTACGCAAAACATAAACCGGGACTGCTCCACAACCGGCCAAGTTTCGGGATTTATTCATCATACACGCCTTTTTTCGTTTTGGCAATAATAACACGCCGGAAACATTTCAAATGTAAAACCGGCGGCCCCCAAGGCGTTCTGTTCCGCCTAGAAAATGCCTTTCTTGTCAAGAAGCAGCAGCAGATCCCGCAGTTCCGCCGCCCTTTCGTATTCTTCCGCCGTGACGGCTCTGTCCAGTTCGGCAAGAAGCTCTTCCCGTTTTGAGGCGCCCGAATGTTCGCCGCGCAGCTCGATGGAATTCGCCGCTTCCTCTATTTCGTCAATAACCATATCAACCGGAATTCCGGCCTCTTCCACCACCCTTCGGGAAACATAGATGGGACATTTTTTCCGCACCACAAGGGCAAAGGCATCGGAAGGGCGGGAATCAAGGACAAGGGGTTCCCTGCCGGTATATTCACCGCCTGAAAGGACAAGCCGGGCATGAAACGTGTCGTTTTTGATTTCGTGTATCTCCACCCGTTTAAGTTCCAGGCCGACCCTCTTTACCAGGCTCAAAAAAAGATCCGGCGTCAGGGGCCGTTTGACCGGCGCCTCACCGCCGCCGATGAGTATGTATTGAGTTTCAAGGGGCCCGATGAATATGGGAACGGCGACATCCAGCCCGAGAGGCCGGATGAGTATCGCGTTTCCCTGTTCAGTCCGCGCGATGGTCCAGATTTCAGCCTTCATCATGTCATTCATGGCCTTTCCTGTTGCAATCTGAGTTTGTTCCAAAAACTGAAGTTTTGGAACAGCCTCATCCGAAAAACGTTGTTCTTTCCATGCGTAACGCTGATTAGCCGCAAGTTAATCAGCGTTACCCTAACTGACAAGACCGGCAAAACCGCCGAGCAGCGTCCTGCCCGGCTCCCGCAAAACCGCCCCGGCCACAGCATCCCTGGAAAAAATTTCCGCGCTTTCCCTGATCAGGGAAAGCCCCCGTTCCTCCGCCTCTTCCAGAACGCCGGCGGCGTCAAGCTCCCCGATAAACGCCCCGGCCAGGGGAATCCCAGGCCCGTCCCTGCGGGCGGCGGCAAAGCACTCCGCGGCAAATTCCCGGCGATCCGGCCTCCGGTGCAGGTACAGAAGTACGGGAAGGCTCTTTTTGCCCTCGGCAATATCGTCGCCCCGCTCCTTGCCGGGAATTCCGGTTGTAAGGTTTTTTACATCGTCAAGGATCTGAAACCCGACGCCGAGTTTCTCCGCCGCGCCTCCCAGAATATCCGCGGCCGTTTTCCGCGCGGCATCCCCAAAGGCCGGAACCGCGTACACACCCAAAACCGCCGCCAGCCGGGCAAGGCAGCCGGTTTTGAGGGCGCACATGGTGTAATATTCGTCAATACCGGGAAGCGAGGAAAAATCCCGGTGCCAATGTATGTCCATGGCCTGCCCCAGATGCAGCTTCCGCATGTATGCTCCCCAGACAGCAAAAACGCGGCCGGCGCGGGACGGGGCGGCCTCACTTTCACCGGCCTCCGTTTTTTCCGCCCATTCATCTATGCAGGCAAGGGGAAGGAAATAGAGAAAAGCTCCGCTGTTTATCCCCCGGTCGGTTCCGTAAAGCAGATGTACCGCGGGTTTTCCCCTTCTTTCGCCGGAATTGTCTTCAATATCGTCATGAACAAGGCTTGCCGTATGGCAGAATTCCACCAGGGGAACAAGGGGCACGGCCCCGTCCCCGCCGCCCAGGCTTTCGCAGACAAGGGTCATAAGAAGGGGCCGCCAGCGCTTGCCCCCCCGCTTCAGGAGATCCCTTCCCGGCTCCGAAAGGGAACGGGCCAGCGCCGGATCAACCCTCCCTGAAAGACAGGGAAAAACGCGGTCCATCCAGGCGGGCCCCGGTTCGGCCGGCAGCCATTTTTCAAGCTCGTCTTCTATCTTTTTCAATCTTTGGATATACTGATCATTCATACATGTCCATATTATACGGAGAGGGAAAAAATGAGAAGTAAAACAGGAAAAACAATCGCCGTAATCGCGGCGGTAATGATGTTTTCGGGCCGGTTTCTTTTCGCCCAGAATATTCAGGATAACGAGATTGCCGGAGTAATGTCCGGGCTTTTCTATGCCCTCCAGCGCGCGGAAGACGCCGATGAAGATACCGGCAAAAACATGGACGCTTCCATCAGGTGGGAGACCCCGCGCGGCCAGGAAGATCTGCTGCGGCTTTCTTTTAACGACTTCCGCTTTTATGCCATGGAAGAAACTCCCGGTTCCCTTTCCGCGTCCGAGGGGCGCATACTGACCCTGAACGGAAACCTGGAATTTGATGGCGGGCTTGACGGCAGCATTTCGGTCGGCGGCGGCGCGGCGGTGTCTTCCATCGGCTTCCGCGATTATGATCCGTACCAGGAAGAAAACGGGGGAGAAGTCTTGGTCAACGGCCGCCCCTACGACGGCAAAGAGTTCAAGAATTTTATGGAACAGGCCGATGAAGACCAGATCATCGACACCGAAAGAGAAGTCGTCATGGCTTTTGTTTCCGTCCTTATGGCTGTGGATGAAAGCAACCTGGACGAACAGATGGGCGCCCCCAGCGGCCCCGCAGCCATTCCTCCGGGCCTGCGGGCGTCCAATTCCGAAGGAACCTTTTCCGCCGTCACCCGCGAGGACGGCATTGAACTGGGGTACCGGAGTTACGTCCCGCAGCCGTTTTCCGGCTATTCCCGGTATCCCGTCCTTGACGGCGAAC
The DNA here is from genome assembly GCA_031268385.1 of Treponema sp. Classification (GTDB taxonomy): domain Bacteria; phylum Spirochaetota; class Spirochaetia; order Treponematales; family Breznakiellaceae; genus JAIROE01. Next base: position 9,780 of record JAIRXH010000091.1, read on the forward strand.
TTGTCATGAAGTACGACATACAAGACGGTTCAATGGAAGCCGTCATTTTCGACGGCAGCGTAAACGTGCGGAGGCTGGCCTTTGTTTCATCCCTGCGCTTTGACGCGTGCGAGATGAAGGAAAACTGGGAAGAAAACGCCGGGGGCAATATTACCGTTAACGGGAAGAGCTGGCCCTTTCGGGATTTGCTGGCCGCCCTGGAGAAGACGTTTTAAAGCGCATGGCGCGTTACGAAAAGCCGGATTACTGGACGCTCAGGGCAAAAAAGGAAGGATACCCCGCCCGCTCCGTGTACAAACTGAAGGAAGCCGATGAAAAATTCGGCCTTTTACGGCCGGGCGGCGGCGTTTTCCGCGTCCTGGATCTGGGGGCTGCCCCGGGAAGCTGGAGCCTCTACGTCCTCCGCACGCTTGCGTCCCGCTTTCAAAACGGCGGGGCCTTTCTCGCCGCCGTGGACCTTGCCCCCCTGTCCCGCGAATACGGCAGCCATACTCACGGCGGCCATGAGTATGGCAAGGATCTTTTTGCGGGGGACCATTTCTTTTTTGTGCAGGGCGACATGATGAACCAGGCCGTCCGGGATTCCCTTGCGTCCCGCGGCCCCTACGATCTTGTGATAAGCGACGCCGCGCCCGCCACTACGGGAAACCGTTCCGTAGATACCTTCCGTTCCCTGGAACTGGCCGGAACCGCCCTGGACTACGCCGCGTCTTTTCTGCGTCAGGGCGGCAGCCTTTTCGTCAAGGTTTTTCAGGGAGGGGACGCCCCCGCCCTTCTTAAAAAAATACGGGAACAGTTTTCGGCGGGAAAAAGTTTCAAGCCCGCGTCCTGCCGCAGCGAATCATTTGAAACGTACTATCTGGGACTGGGGAAAAAATAGGCCGCGAAGGAACCGCCGCTTCGCCCGTGTTTCCAGCCGCAGGGCGGCCGCCTGCTATGCCCGCACCGCTTTCCTGAAATTCTCCACTACCTGGTCCACCGCCGGCCGGGCGTCGACATCGATCAAAAGTCCCTTGTCCCGGTAATAGCCGATGAGCGGGGCGGTCTGGGCGCGGTAGACTTCCAGGCGCTGCCGCACCGCCTCTTCCCGGTCGTCGTCCCTGGTGTAAACTTCGCCGCCGCAGTAATCGCAGATGTTTTCTTTCTTCGGCCTGTCATGAATCAGGTGAAAATTATGGCCGCAGGCGCGGCAGACCCGCCGCCCCGAAAGGCGCTCCAGAACTCCGGGATCGGGAATGTCGAAATTCACCACCTTGTCCACGGAAGAAAAAGCCGCAAGCGCCTCCGCCTGCGGTATGGTACGGGGAAAACCGTCCAGTATGTACCCCTTGTGGGCGTCCGCCTGGGCAAGCCGCTCCTTCACAAGCCCTATGGTAGTCTGGTCGTCAACCAGTTTCCCCGAATCGAGAATGGACTTAACCTTGACGCCCAGAGGACTTCCGGCGGCAATGGCGGCGCGGAAAATATTCCCCGTGCTGATATGGGGAATGCCCAGCATATCCACCGCTTTGGCGGCAAGCGTACCCTTTCCCGCTCCGGGAGGACCCAAAAAGA
>JAIRXH010000174.1 GCA_031268385.1 Treponema sp.
TAGTCCCGTCCCACAGATCGGGGGACTCAAAGAAAAGAACAAAGCCCCCGGCTTCGCGGCAACCGGCACGGAGCGCGGCGGCAAAAAGGCCCCAACAAACACGGCAAAAACAAAAACTAATTACCGCCTGTCTGGGGGGGGGGGGTAAAAATCTTTTTGCAATACAGGAAACGACGCAGTGTGTTCATACTGTTTGCCTCCTTACTTTATGTAACGCTGGTAACTATACCATGGAGAATGGGATGGGTAAAGGGCCGAAGGCAAAGCTCTGCTTTGCCTTCGGCTGGGGAGTTTTCGCGGAGCGAAAACTCCAGGCTTACGCGGCAGGCTTACGGCGGCGGGCAATTTCCGGTTGACTGCGGGCCACGCTCGCGGTGCATGACACTCTTGCGTCCCCCTTATAGTACATAATGAAAGGACACCCGGTAATTTCCCGGTGGGGTGGCAGGGGGAAAAGCGTCCTCCGCGATCCCCCTGCAATGTGCCCCCGACAAATTTATATGGTGTCCTTTCATCCCCAGAGGACGGCGGCCAGTTCCTTCCAGACAAGCTGATCCTCCTGGGAAAGCCGCCTCAATTCGTCCTGCCTGCCGTAGGCGGAAAGCTCTATGAACTGATCCGTCCGCCGTTTAAGGGCGGCGAACTTCTGTTCCTCGAATTCGACAAGCCAGGGGGGAATCTTTTTGAACGACGAAAGCAGCGTCCCGTAATGCGGGGCACAGAGTCCGTCGGAGGCGCTAAAGGCGTTGACGAGGTCCTCCGCCTCCCCGTCCGCGCCGCCGCATCCGGCGAGAAAGCCAAGGTATTCATGCTCGATGCGATCCCGCTCCACGCAGATGGGACAGGGTTTCGCGGGCCGCCAGGGTTTCCGCTTTTTGAAGTGGGCCATTCTGTCTTCAAGGATGTCGCGCCCCAGAATGGCGACGGCAAGGCCGTCGCGGAAGGAAAGGAGCCGGCGGGAATGGAAAGCGCAGAACCCCCCCGCGTCGCGGTGGGCCCGGCGGAAAGGCCGGTCGGATACATGCTCAAAGAGCAGGTTGTCTATGTACCGCTCGGCCCTGTCCTTCGTGATGCGGCAGAGGGGACAGCCGGGAAGGGCCGAAGCCTTCTGGAGTTCAAAATAATTGATGTGCCGATCCGCCATTATGTCCTCACCTCGACTGTTCCGTCCCCGCGGGCGGCGTAGAGTACGGGCCGCCTCCGTGTGAAAAAGCCGTTTTCCACCACGCCGGGTATGCGGTTAATCTCGTCTTCCATGACGACCGGATCGACGCTTTCGGCGAACGTGACATCAAGGATGAGGTTCCCGTGTTCGGTTATCACCGGCCCTGCCTTGCGGAGGGCCGCCCTGAGGACAGCCCTGGCGCCGAAGGCTTCAAGGGCGCGGGCCGCCTGAACGCGGGCTTCGGGGATGATCTCCACGGGCACGGGGAAAGTTATGCCGAGGCTCTCGACCAGCTTGCGCTCGTCGGCCACGAGGGCGTAGGAAGTCGACGCGTAGGCGGCGAGCTTTTCAATGAGCAGCGCCCCGCCGCCGCCTTTGACGCAGCGGTTTTCGCCGTCCACTTCGTCGGCGCCATCTATGGTAAGGTCAAGGCCCCCTTCCAGTTCCCTTGAGTTAAGGGTGAAGACCGGTATTCCCCATTTTTCGCAGTCCATAAGCGACTGAAAGCTCGTGGGAAATACGGCGAGGGCCTTCAGGGTTCCGGCGGCGAAGAGTTCGCCCACCCTGTTGATCACGTGAACGGCGGTAGAACCGGTGCCCAGCCCCAGTTTCATGCCGCTTTTTACCAGGTCGTCCGCGGCGGTTCTGCCGGCAAGGATCTTCATAGTGTCATTCATGGTTTCCTCAAAAAATAATGCGCGAAACAAGCTGTCCGCTTAATTCCTTTCCCATAAAGACGGCGTACTGGAAGCATGCCTGCCGCACCAGCATGTCCCTTCCGTTTCTGATGCGGCAGCCGGCGGCAAGGGCCCGCTTGAGGAGGGGCGTCACTTCGGGCCGGTACACAAGATCCATCACCTGTTCGCGGCCCTGAAACACGTAGGAAGGCAGGGGGTCCCTTTCGGCGCTGCCCTCCATGCCGGCGGGAGTGGTGTTGATGATGATGTCCGAATAGTCGCCCATTGCCGCGAGTCCCTGGCTGTCAAGCCCGCCCCAGCGGAATTTGTAGGCGGAGGCAAGATCGCGGGCGCGCACCACCGTCCGGTTCAGGATGAGGGCCTTCCCGCCCAGGCGGTGAACCTCAAAGGCGACGGCGCGGGCCGCGCCTCCGGCTCCTATGATCGTGACGCGCCGCCTCTTCAGGTTTTTAAGCCCCGAAAAATCCAGCAGCGAATCCGAAAATCCCCTGGCGTCGGTGTTGAACCCCGTCCAGAGCCCGCCTGAATTGACTATGGTATTGCAGGCCCCTATGGCCCCGGTCTCGGCGGACCTGCCGGCAAGCAGGGGAAGTATCGCTTCCTTGTAGGGCACCGTCACCGAAAGGCCGGAGAAGCCGAGTTCCTGGGCCAGCTCCACCAGGGACGCGGCCGAATCGGCGGGAACAGGCACGTATACCGCGTCGGTATTTTCCATGGCGAAGACGGTGTTGAAGAAACGGGGACTGTCGCTGACGGTAAGGGGGTATCCTGTTACGCCGTAAATTTTCGTGGAGGGGCCAATGGTACGGAAACGGTACAATTCGGCAAGTTCCCGCACGTCTATCTGTCCGGGAGCGGCGGGCGGTATATCCTTCTCGTCCCTGGGACTCGCGTAACTCAAGAGGGAGCCCATCCGTTCGGCGAGGATGCGCGTGATCATGCCAAAGCGCCCCATGCCAAGGACAACCTTCTCTGTTTTCGCCGTTTCCCCGGCGGCCCGCACGATGCGTATGACATCGGCAAGGGAACGGGGCGTTACCGCCGCTTTCGCCAGTTCATCGCCGGCATGATAGAGGCTTCGTATCTTTTCGGCAAGGTTCCCTTCCGCGCCGTTTGTGTCGTGACAGGAACGTATGATCCTTGTACCAAAGGTCCGCGCCGCCTCTTCAAGACTCGGCACGTTGAGATCCTCTTCTATGTCCACATAGGCGAAATTCCGCCTGCGGTCCGCCTCGGCAAAGGCAAGCCCCCGGGAAAGAAGGTTGATGCGCGCGCCTTCGCCGCCCGAATAAAAGCCCCCGTCAACGGTACGCCTGATGGCAAGGATGACCGGAAGCCCCGCCTGTTCGGGAAAACGGCGTATCATGAGCCGTTCGTCCGGGTCAAGACAGTCGACCCGGAGTTCGGCAATGTCGGCATATTTCCGGTATTTTGTCAAAATTTCCAGATCGCGGGCCAGGGTTTTCCCGGTCAGGCAGAGACAGATTTTCGCCATGCCTAAAAATCCGGGCGGGACACGAAGATGGCGGCGACAAGCCCCCCGGCGTCGAGGTTAACCTGAAGTTCCATGGGCCAGCCCCTTCCCGGCAGGGAAAGGCGGATCAGGTTTCCCTCGTCCCGGGCGTCTTCCCCAAGTTCCAGCGCGGCGGCCGGTTTGGCATCCCCTATTTTTATATTCCGGTAGCTTCTAAGTCCGACCTGCCAAACCCTGTCCTTGAAAATATAACAGTCCATGGCGTCGTACACAAACACGACATCGTCCTGCCATTCGGCGCTTCCCCTGACCGCGTACACGGATTTGGGGGGACCAAAACGGCCTATGAGGTTTTCAAGGGTAAAACCGATGAGGAAAGCCGCGTCGCTGTCCGCCGGGGAAAGAACGGCGGATTCGACGGAAACCTCCGGTTCCCCGGACCAGAGGGGAAAAAGAGGGGAAAGAAGCAGAAGAAGACAGAAAAGCCGGAACACCACCATGCCCTTACTCTACACGGATCGCGCGGATTCCGCAACCTTTCTTCCCGTTTCCTGTCTTAACAAATGGATAAATATGATAAGTCTTGAAAAAATGACCCTTGCCGAAGTATGCCGCGGGGCGGAAGCAAAATACAAAACACATCTGGCTTTCCGTATCTTTGGCGGCGGAAGGGTTTTCGGGGTAACAAGCTACGGCGACTGGGGACGGTTGTCGCGGATTTTCGCCGCGCGCCTTGTGTCCTTTGGCCTCGCGCCGGGCAGCCGTGTAATGATCCTCGCGGAAAACTGTCCCGGCTGGCCCGCCGCCTACTTCGGAACGGCCCTGGCCGGCATGGTGTCGGTGCCGGTGCTGACGGAGTTCAGTCCCAGCCAGATAGCCAACATCGCCGCGCACGCGGGCATTTCGGCCTGCTGCGTCACCGGGGAAACAGGGGCAAAGGCAATGGCCGCGATGCGGACGGACAATGCGGCCGGCGGCGGAAAAACGGCGGCCGTTCCCCTCATCTACATAGACAGGCCCGAAAGTTCCGGGGACGATGTCTTTCCGCCGTTCCCCGGTTCCAAAGACCCGGAACCAGGCGATCTCGCGTCCATCATCTACACAAGCGGAACGACGGGCGCGAGTAAAGGGGTAATGCTTTCCCACCGTAACATCGTCTCCTGCGCGGCGGCTTCCCTTTCCTTTGTGAAAATATACCCCCGCGACAGGCTCCTTTCGGTCCTTCCCCTTGCCCACGCCTATGAATGCACGCTGGGACTGGTTACGCCGGTGATGAGCGGCGCTTCCGTCACCTACCTGGACAAGCCCCCGTCCCCGGCGGTTCTTATGCCGGCGCTCCAGGCCATACGGCCCACCGCCATGGTGACCGTTCCCCTTTTTATGGAAAAGATATACCGGCGGAGCATGGCTCCCGCCCTCGCGGCGAATCCCCTGTTTCGTTTTCCCCCGACCCGGCCGCTCGCGCTGTTTGCCGCCGGACGGAAGCTGGCGGCGGCCTTCGGCAAGTCGATGCGGTTCTTTGGTATGGGCGGCGCCCCCCTTGAGGCGGAAACCGAGGATTTTCTGCGGAAAGTCAAATTTCCCTATGCTTCCGGTTACGGCCTTACCGAAGCGGCCCCGCTTGTCACCGGAACCGGTCCTTTTCATTTTCCCTTCCGTTCCACGGGCTCCACGCTGAAGGGCGTCGAAATACGCCTTTCGGCCGAAGGTGAAATACAGTTGAAGGGCCCCAATGTCATGATGGGCTATTACCAGGACGAAAAGAGCACACGGGAGGCCTTTACCCCCGACGGATGGCTCAAAACCGGCGATCTGGGTTTTCTGGACGGGAAGGAACGTCTCTACATTAAAGGCAGGCTCAAAAACATCATACTCGGTCCCTCCGGCGAAAACATCTACCCCGAAGAAATCGAAGGGCTTCTTACCGCTTCCACCCTGGTGGAAGACGCGCTGGTCCGCTCGGGAGAAAAGGGAGAGATTGTGGCGCTTGTTGTGTTGAGCGAAACGGCGAAGACCGCGGCAAACGCCCTGGGAAACGCGCTTGAAGAACTCAAAAAAATGGTCAACCGGCATCTGGCGGCATTTTCCCGCCTCAGCCGCATAGAGATACGGACGGAACCTTTCGAAAAAACCCCGACAATGAAAATCAGACGGTACCTGTACAGTTAGGGTAACGCCGATTAACCTGTGTTACATGAGCTTGTTCCAAAACCGAAGTTTTGGAACAGTCTCACATAGAAAAATAACGCACTTGCAGCGTTACGTACTTATTAATAACATATCAATATATCCTACTAAACCCATGATAGTTATATAATATTCCAACTTTCCTCCAGGGGCTCCTATATTCCTTTGTTCCTTTACGGAAGGTTTGTCCCCTTTCTTATGTTGTCAGAAACCATGTTTCCAATCTCAATCTTTCAAAAAAAACCTGCTAATTCTTTATGATATGAGCTTGTTCCAAAACCCGGTTGGTTTTTGGAACAAGCTCTATTCAAGGATAGTTCCGCTGTGTAATTGACTATTTTGTCTATTTTCATCATCGTACAAGTATGTTTCACTGCTGCTCCTGTAATAGTGTTTTTATCCCCGAAGAGTACCGCGGTATTGCAGAG
>JAIRXH010000207.1 GCA_031268385.1 Treponema sp.
AGGAAGTTGGTTACTTCCCGGACAGCCCTTGCATTTGCTCCCGTTTCGTTGAAACGGTGCGCAAATGCCGCATTAAGGAAGCTGTCCGAACAAGTTTTTCAAACTTTTCGGACAGCCCCAAATTCCGCTTCAAGGAAACAATATGAAAGTAGTTGTAATAGGCGCCCAATGGGGAGACGAGGGGAAAGGCAAGATTGTCGATTACCTGGCGAACGAGGCGCAGATAATTGTCCGGTTTTCGGGAGGCGCCAACGCGGGGCATACCATTGTCATAGGCAATGAGGAATACGCCCTGCATCTTATTCCTTCGGGCATCTTCTATCCCGACAAGACCGTCATACTTGGCGCGGGCATGGTTATCGATCCTGCCGCTCTTTTCAGCGAACTTGACATGCTGAAAGACAGGGGCATAGATACCACAGGCCGCGTCTTTATTTCGGACCGGGCCCATGTCGTACTTCCCCGTTATATAGGCGTCGACAGGGACAGGGACGCGGCGCGGAAGAAGCCCATAGGCACCACCGGCCGGGGCATAGGGATTGCCTATTCCATGAAGAGCGAGCGGGACGGCATCCGCGTCGCCGATCTTGGCTGGAAGGAAAAAATGGACGGACTTGAAAAGGCCGACAGGGATTTTCTTGCCCCTTACAGAGAGAGGCTCCTTGCCATGTCCGTCGATCTGTGCGCGTACCTTGCCCACCGGAAAAATTCGCAGGTGCTCTTTGAGGGCGCGCAGGGAACGCTGCTGGATCTTGACCTGGGAACCTATCCCTATGTATCAAGCGGCATGTCCTGCGCGGCGGGCGCCGCCATAGGCGGCTGTGTGGGGCCGCGCGCGCTGGACAGGGTGCTGGGGGTTTTCAAGGCGTATTCGACCAGGGTGGGAAACGGTCCGCTTCCCAGCGAATTTGATCCCGGTTCGGAAGATGAACTGTGCCGCTTTGTCCGCGACACGGGCAGGGAATACGGGGTAACGACAGGAAGGCCCAGGCGCTGCGGTTATCTTGACCTCGTGTCCCTCCGCTATGCCTGTCTTACCAATTCCATCGACAGCCTGGTCATGACCCATCTTGACGTATACGACACGCTGGAGGAGATCAAGGCCTGCATAGCCTACCGCATAGGAGACCGTGTCGTGGAAAATTTTCCCGCGTCCGTCCAGGAGCTTGACCGCGCACGGCCGGTGCTGCGGACCTTTCCCGGCTGGAAACGGCCGCTCTCCCAGGCGCTTGCCTACGAGGAATTCCCCGTAGCCGCCATGGAGTACATTGAATTTATCGAACGGTTCTGCGAAACGTCCATCGATATTGTTTCGGTGGGGTACGACAGAAAGGAGACGATCATACGAAGGAGTCCCTGGACGCGCTGAGGAGTACCTTTCGCGCGGCCCGCGCGGAAGACAAAACGCGCCCCGCGGCGCACGGATGTAATTTTTTATGGACAAGATTCTTGTACTGGATTTCGGAAGCCAGACCACCCAGCTTATATGCCGGCGGATACGGGACATGGGAGTCTACGCCGAAATTTCGGCCGGCGACGCCGTCATTGATACCGCCGACCCCGATCTGCGCGGCATTATCCTTTCGGGGTCTCCCGAATCGGTGTACACCAGGGAAGGAGAGTCGCCCGACAAAAAAATATACGCTTCGGGCATTCCGCTTCTGGGAATATGTTACGGACTTCAGCGCATGAATTACGACATGGGCGGAAAAGTGGAGCCGCTTCCCGAACGGGAATACGGCGCAAAGACCGTCTCTCTTGTGGAGGGCGCACTTGACGGCGTAGCGGAACACAACAGGGAGCGCGTTTCATCCTTCCTTGCCGCCTTTGCCGGGGACGGAGGCGGGCCGGAATCCCCTTCGGACGGATTTACGAGCGGTAAATCCGGCGGTTTTACCGCATGGATGAGCCACGGCGACACGCTGACAACACTCGCGCCGGGTTTCAGGGAAGCGGCCAGGAGCGCCTCCGGTTACACCGCGGCGGTGGTACATGAAACGGAATGCTGGTTCGGCCTTCAGTTTCATCCTGAAGTAACGCACTGCCAGAAGGGAGGCGAAATACTTTCGGCCTTTGTGTTCGGCGTATGCGGATGCGGAACGGGCTGGACCATGGAGAAGTATGCCCGTGAAACCGGCGAGGGTATAGCCGTAAAAGCGGGCGGGAATACGGTGCTGCTCCTCATATCGGGCGGGGTCGATTCAACCGTCGCGGGCGCTCTGCTCCTTAAATCCCTTCCCCCCGAAAACGTGCACCTCATGTACATGGACACCGGTCTTATGCGGAAGGGCGAGACGGACATGGTGGAAAGATCCCTTTTGAAGCTCGGCGCCCGCCATCTTCATATTGTCCACTGCGAAGATGAATTCCTGGGGGCCCTCAAGGGACTTTCGGATCCCGAGGCAAAACGCAGGGCTATCGGGGATCTTTTTATCACCATACAGGAACGGGAAGTCGCCCGGCTCCATCTTTCGGATGATTATTTTCTTGCCCAGGGAACCCTCTACACGGATCTTGTCGAAAGCGGCAGGGGCGTGGGGAAGAAGGCCCATCTTATCAAGAGCCATCACAATGTGGGAAGTCCTCTTGTGGACGCGAAACGGAAAGCGGGCCGTATCATCGAGCCGCTTGAAAGGCTCTACAAGGACGAAGTGCGCCGCCTTGGCCGCCTCTTTGGCCTTGACGAGGATGTGGTGCGCCGCCATCCCTTTCCCGGTCCCGGCCTTGCGGTCCGTATTCTTGGGGAAGTTACCAAAGAAAAATGCGATATACTGCGCGAAGCGGACGCCATATACATAGAAGAACTGAAAAAGCGCCGGGCGCCTGCTTCCCGCGAAGGCCGCGCGGCAGGGGAAGCCGGGGGCGTCAGCCTCTACGACGACATTTGGCAGGCCTTTGCCGTGCTGCTTCCCGTCCAGTCCGTCGGCGTCGCGGGGGACATCCGCAAATACGGCTGGGTGCTCGCCCTCAGGGCCGTTACCAGCGCCGACGGCATGACCGCCGGCGTGTATCCTTTCCCCGCCGGGGATCTCCTTGAAATCTCCACCCTCATTACCAACTCGGTAAAGGAGATTGGCCGGGTAACCTACGACATTTCCAGCAAGCCGCCGGCCACGATAGAGTGGGAATAATGGCAATCTGTCCGGTGCCTGGCACCGGACAGATTGCCTGGGGAGTTTCACGGCGGCTGCGCCTGGGTTCCGGGCGGCGCGAGGGGCGGAAGCCGCGAAACTCCGGGCTAACGACGCCGGACCTTTGCAATTGTTTTTTAACTATTGTTCGTTTCCAGGATTCTTTTCCAGTCCATCGGGCCATACAGGAATCTTATTACACTTACAATCCTTTCATCTTCATCAATTGTAAAGAACATCATATATTTTTTTACCGTTACATATTTTATTCCCCTGGTCCTTAAATATTCATCAGGCACAAATGAAAACATATTTGGCGTATCTCCAAGCAGATTTTCATACTTTTCAATTTCATCCAACAAATTATTGGCCGCAACCGGCGCCTTTAATATATCGGCAATATATTTTACCGTTGTTAATATGTCTTCTTCGGCGGCATCCGTAATATGTACTGAATACATGGGCTAATGTAATTT
>JAIRXH010000009.1 GCA_031268385.1 Treponema sp.
GCCTCCCAGTCTTCACCGGCGTTTCCTATGACCGCGATGGGTTCAAGGACGGGAACATCGTCCCCCTCCCCGTGGAGAATTTTAAGAACGGCGCCCCCCGCGCCGGCGGGCACCTCAAAAACCGCCTTGTCTGTTTCTATGACACAGACGACCGCCTCCGGGGAGACGGAATCCCCTTCCTTTACTTTCCATTCCCCTATGATGCAGGATTCAACCGTGTTTCCCTGCCGGGGCATGATCAATATGTGTGCCATGGCAACTCCTTGTTCCGCAGTTCTGTTTTTCGGCAGGCCGGTTAACCAGTATGCCCGCGCCGGCAAGTTCGGCCGCCGCCTCTTCCTCAAGACCGCCGTCGGTCAGGACAAGATCCAGATCCGAAAGGGGCAGCACGCTGATAAACCCCACCCGGCCGTATTTGCCCGAGTCGGCCAGAAGGACCGTCGTTTCGGCGTGGGCCTTCATCGCCTTGACAATTTCCCCCCCCTCGACAAGGTGCGTGGTAATGCCCCGTTCCAGGGTAAAGCCGTCGGTCCCCACAAAGGCCAGCCGCACATTGAGCCGCGCGATGGTTCCCAGCGCGATGGGCCCCACCAGCGATTCGGTGGGCCTTCTCCATTCGCCGCCTGTCATGGTTATCTGGAGGCCGGGATTCATGCGGGCGTAGGAAAAAACCAGTGTCGAGTTGGTAACGACATGCACGTCCCTTTTTCCCTGCAGGTAGCGGGCCACCAGCGCCGTGGTCGTTCCCGCCTCTATCATGATCACATCCCCGTCCCGTACCAGTTCCGCCGCCATTCTGGCTATGGTGTTTTTTTCGGCCTGCCTTTCGCGCTGGCGCTCCAGAATGTCCCGGTGCATGCCGGGGGCCGCTCCCCCCCGCCTCCTGTTGATCCACCCCTTTTCCTCAAGACACCTGAAATCGCCCCGGATGGTCACTTCGGAAAGCCCAAGCTCGCGGGCCATGGCGCTGACGCTGACCTGACCTTCGGCGGAAAGCCTGTCGAGGATGATCCGTTCCCTGTCGTTGAGTTCGTCTATCACCTGATAAAACCCTTTCGAAACAGCTTCGAACTATTTATGATTATAGAACATTGAAAGGTTTTACGCAAGTATTTTGAAAGGGAAAAAACAAAAACGGGAATTTTCACGGATTTTTGCCGAAAATAAACCATGAATACACATGCGTTCCGCGCGTTTTTTCTTTTTCTCCCGGTTTGTCTGGGATTGCCGGTTTTTGCCCAGGATCTTTCCATAAATCAGGAGGATCTCAGGATAGAACAGGGAATTGACGGGGGTTTTCACCTGTACATACGAAAAAAATCCGGCGCGGGATCGGTGCTGCTCACCGAATCCACCAGGGATCCGTCCATGAGATCGGACAATTACACGTACCGGGCCCCGGAGTGGAACGCGGTAAACGGGGACGAGATCCGCGTCCTGGACGGCGTTCCCCTTCCCAGGGGAAACCGCGTCTTTTCGATTGTCGATTCCACCCCGGAACCTCACGGGGAACTGGGCCAGGCCTTTCATCTCTACATCCCGTACATTCTTAACTACGGCTACAAAAACACCCGTCACGGCGAAGTCTATGTAACCGACGGAACCTACTTCAATATCCGCGTCTTTTCCCTGCCCTACGCCGACTACCGGGGCGGCTTCCGCGACAATCCTTATGAACTGCGGGTGACCCAGCGTCCGGGGGAAGGCGGCGGAACGTACATGAAGGACGCCGAAGACGCCTTCCGGGAAATCGCGCTGGCGGGAAGCGGCGATCTTGTCCATTCGGCAGGTCCCGGCGATCTTGTCGAAAAAATAAAGGGCGTGCTTGAAAGGGAAAAGGGAAAGGATGTTGACCTTGTAATCTGCCTTGATACCACCAACAGCATGAAAAACGACATAGACGCGGTCCGGGAAATGCTCATTCCCATGCTGAAAAACATTACCGGCGAATTCGCCTCGTTCAGGATAGGCATGGTTCTCTACAAGGATTACTACGAGGAATACCTTAACAGGGTAATTCCCTTTACCCGGAATTTTGATGAATTTCAGCGCGTTCTTAACGCCGTGCGCGTTTCCGGCGGCCGCGACATTCCCGAAGCAATCTACGAGGCCCTGTACGAGGGCGCCGTCAAATTTCCCTGGGAAAGCGAAACACGGCTCATGATCCTTATAGGAGACGCCCCGCCGCATCCCCGTCCGCGCGGCAGAATTACCAAAGAAGCGGCGGACAGGGAAATCAACAGCAGGAACATACGGGTAAACGCGATTCTGCTTCCGCAGTAGTCTCGGTATCAGGGTAACGCCGATTGACCTGCGGCCAATCAGCGGCCCTGTTCGACAACTTCAGTTACTGGAACTCAATCGGCGGCTTCTTTCCTGGCGCCGCCGAAGATTTTTCCCGGTTTTTCCTTTTCCTCTATCTGCGCCAGGACTATGTTGGCAAGTTTCTTGTACTGTCCGGGGAGCAGCTCCTCGTCGGGCGTGTCGTAGCGTTCAAGCAGGGCCGTGAATTCCTTCCGGGCTATGGTGTATTTCTTCTGCTTGTAATGGATGAAGGCGATCTCGTATTCCCCGGCGCAGACAAGATCGATGTTGGTCCCGTTCCGGTCCACAAGGGTCTGGTAGTACTGGAGGGCCGTCTTGTAGCGGTTCCGGTCCGTGGCTTCCTGGGCCCGCTGTATGATCTCGGCCGGGGAAAGGTTCACGGGTATAATAACCGGCCCCGTTTCGCAGGCTGCGATGAAAAAAAGAAAAAACGCGCAAAAAGGCAACAGTTTCATACAGGTAGTATAACGCCGCCAGGACCGCGAATACAAGGGCCGAAGACAAAGCCGCGCTTTGTCTTCGGCTGGGGAGTTTTCGCTCCGCGAAAACTCCAAGGCTCGAGAGGTCGAAGAGCCGCAAAACTCCGGGGGGGGGGCGGAGGCAGATTTCGGCAGGGAAGTATGGGGATCATCTCCTGGCTTAAGGCAACGCTGATTAGTCACATGTTAATCAGCCCTACCGTACCGGTGCGCTCCATGTCCGTTCCGTCGACAATCCCAAGGCTGGATTTCCCCCGGAGCGATGGACAGCAAGTTAAGCTTGTGATAAACCCAAGGAGAGGAATCATGAGAGAACGAAGAGAGTACACCAAAGAGTTCAAAGAAGCGGCAGTGGATCTGGTGCGGAGTTCCGGAAGGAAGAGCAGGGACGTAGCCGGAGAATTGGGGATCAGCCCTGAAAACGTGCGGCGATGGGTCCGGGAAGCAGCGGACGGGGAGCGGGAAACCGCGCCGAAATACGGGTGGAACGTATCGGGAGAAGTGACGTATGACCGGAAGGGGCGGCCGGTGAGGGCGGGGCAGAACCGGTTTGTGGCGGGGGAAGGTGTTGACGCGCTGCTTGGCGTGAGGGAAGGGCCCGTTAACGCGACGGAGAGCCGGTACGACGGGCTTGACCGTGTGACGCGGATAACGTTGCCCGACGGGGCGGAGGAGAAGCGTGAATACGGTGTCCGTGGAGGGAAGGGATATACGGTTGTGAGTGACCCGCTGGGGAACCGGAGCGTACAGGAGCGTGACGGGCGGGGGAACATAGCGGAAGTGAGAAGGGAAGACGGGGAGGGGAGGGAACTGAACCGTGCCGGGTACCGGTACAACGGGCTTGGGGAGATGCTTGTGGCGACGGACGGGAAGGGGAACGAGCTTTCGGTGAGCTACGACCTTGCCGGCAGGCGCGTTGGGATGGAGAGCCGTGACATGGGACGGAAGACGTACGGGTATGACGCGGCGGGGAACCTCGCCGAAGAGTCCGACACGGTGCTGCGGGAACGG